>NZ_JBMDIQ010000006.1:0-237931 GCF_057808735.1 Chromobacterium sp. FG89
ATTCGCCATGTGAAAGTAGGACACCGCCAGACGCCCCATTGCAAAGCCCAGCTCAATCGAGCTGGGCTTTATGCATTGTGCTGACCGCCAGACGGCGCGATCGAACTCTCCTCCCTGTCTTTCCTCCTCTTTGGCTTTCTCCTTGATTATTAAGCCATTGTTCTTTTTGTGGCTGTATTTTCACTTATTTTTACTGAAATTTCGTCTAATTACTCAGCAGAACCTATTGGTTATGAATAGAATTCCAGCATCAAGATCGGGAATCGAGGCGGGAATTTTGAGAAATTTCAGGCGGGATGGTGTGCATTTATTTGTATTGGCCTGGGCTCTCTGCGCCTTGTTGGTGACGGTGCTGTGGGGGATGGGGGAGCTGCAGCGTTTGAGGGACGAGTTCGAATCAGTGGCGCAACGGGCGCATGCAATGGTGGCGCGCAAGCTGGACCAGAATGAGTCGGTGCTGTCTTCCGTGGATGCGCTGATGGCGGCAAGCCGGCCATTTGAGGCATCTGAGCTATCCACCTTTGCGCGCGAGCTATTGCCCCATTATCCGCAGCTTCATTCCTTTATCTTTTTTCAAAGCGTGCCCTTGGCGGAGAGGCCGCTCTTCTTGCGCCAGATGAGCGGCAAGTTTGGTGCGACCTTTTACATTCGCGATTTCGACGTGGCGGGCAATCGGGCATGGCGGCCGGCCGCCGTGCGTCCGCAGTCATTGGTGATTTCCATGCTGGAGCCGGATCGGCCGGAAGCCGGTCCGATGTTTGGCTACGATATTTTGGGCGATGCTTATTTCCGGCCGGCCTTGAGCAGGGCCTTGGAGACTGGGCAGCGAGTGGCCAGCGGCGCGTTCGAGTTGCACGAGGGCGGTGGACGCGCTTATTTCTTGTTCCAGCCCTTGTTCGAAGATAGGGAGAAGGCGCCGGGCAAATTGGTTGGCGTGGTGGGCCTGGTGGTGTTTTGCGATCGCCTATTGCAGGCGCCGGCTCTGGAGCGCTTGTTGCCTGGATTGGACTTGACCCTGTACCAGGACGGCGTCCTTGCGCCGGGCGCGCCCTTGTTTCAGCGCCTGCATACTTCGTCCGAGCGTGATTGGTGGCCGGTGTTGCGTAGGCTGGAGGCTCGGCTTCCGCTGTCCAGCGTGGCCCAGCCTTTTGTGCTGGGCGTGGCTCGGGATGTCAGAGTGACGGACTTGGCGTTGTTGCCTTGGCTGTGGCAGCAGTCTTTGTTGCTCGCTTTCTTCGTGTTCGCCGGCCTGGTTCACTTGCAAAGAATGGCTTTGCGGCATGAACGTCAGCAATCGGACGAGGCGATCTTTCTGCAGAGCGAACGGGCATCCGTCACGCTGAGCGCGATTCATGACGGGGTGATCATTCTGCGCCAGGATCATGCGATCGAGCTGGCAAACCCGATGGCCTTGGAGTTGATGGGCATGGCGGCGGAGGAGGTGGTTGGCCGCGTCTGCCACGAGGTGTTCCACTTGCAGGCCGAGTTGGCCGCGGAGCTGGCGGAGGATCCGATCCGAGAGTGTTTCCGGACCGCGCAGCCGGTGGTATTGGCGGAGAGGATGCAGCTGACGTCGGCGCGAGGTCAGATTCGTTCGGTGGAGGGCGGGGTATCGCCGTTGTTCTCGCGGGAAGGGGGGCTGATCGGCGTGGTGTGCGCCTTGCGCGACCTGGGGCCTTTGCGGCAACGCACGGTGGCGGCGTTGGAGGCCAGCGAGAGCAAAGTCAAAGAGCATTTGGAGAAATTGTCCCATGTGGCCCGGTTGCATACGATGGGCGAAATGGCGTCCGGCATCGCGCATGAGCTGAATCAGCCTCTGACGGCGATCGCTAATTATTGCCAGGCCAGCATTCAGTTGCTGGAGGGGGTTGAGGAGGCGCCGGCCCAGGTGAACGCGGCGCTGCGTCTGGCGGTGGCGCAGGCAGAGAGGGCGGGGGAGATCATCAAGCGCTTGCGCGCCTTGGTCAGCAAGCGCGCGATCGAGACGCGGCTGATCGATTTGAACCAGGTGGTGGGCAATTGCATGTTCCTGGCCGAGTACGATCTGAAGGAGCGCGGCATCGAGGTGGTTCAGCTGTTGTCGGGTTATCCGGTGGCGGTGCTGGCCGACAGCATTCAGCTGGAGCAGGTGGTGCTGAATCTGCTGTCAAACGCGATGGACGCTTTGCGCGACGAGCCGATGATGAAGCGTCATGTGATCGTGCATACCCGGCGAGAAGGCAAGAAAGCGATTCTGGAGGTGCGGGACACCGGTCGCGGCATTACGCCGAGTTCATTGGAGGTGCTGTTCCATCCATTCTTTTCAACCAAGCCAAACGGAATGGGGCTGGGTTTGTCCATCTGCCAGACGATTGTGGAGCAGTACGGCGGCCTGATCTCGGCGGAAAACATCCCGGCCAGCGGCGCTTGCTTCCGGATCGAGTTGCCTTTGTCGCGCCAAGGCGAGCCGGAGCGTGCTCCGGTGCCCTCGCCTGACGGCTGCGGCGCCGGTGTTTGACGGTGCTAGCTCTTGGGGGCCGGAGCCGGCGATGCGGTCTGCGTGCGATGCGAGCGTTCTTCGCGCGGGGTGATGCCGAAATGGTTGCGGTAGGTGCTGGAGAAATGGGGGCCGCTGGAGAAGCCGCAGGCCAGACCGATCTGTACGATGGATTTGCTGGTTTGCTGCAATAGCTGGCGCGCTCGGCTCAGGCGCAACTCCAGGTAGTATTTGGACGGCACCGTGCTCAGGTATTGTTTGAACAGCCGTTCCAGCTGGCGTCGGGAGACGCCGACATAGTAGGCGATGTCGTCGGTGCTCAGCGGCTCTTCGATATTGGCCTCCATCAGGCTGACCGCTTCCGTCAACTTGGGCTGGCTGCCGCCGATGCGGGTGGCCAGGGGGATGCGTTGGCGTTCATTGCCGGGACGGATGCGTTCCATGCTGAACAGTTCCGACAGCTGAGCGACAAATTCGTGGCCGTGCTGATTGCCAACCTGGGTCAGCATGAAATCGAAAGTGGCCGCTCCGCCTGCGCAGCTGAGGCGTTTGCCGTCGATTTCAAATAGATTGGACGAGGTGATGATGTCCGGAAACTCTTCGGTGAAACGGCTGATCTCGCGCCAGTGTATCGTTGCGCGCAGGCCGTTGAAGTGTCCGGTGCGGGCCAGCCAATAGCTGCCGCAGCCGATGCCGCCCAGTTGGATTTTATCCGGGCCGCAGGCGGTGAGCCCCTTGCTCAGGACGTCCAGGCTGAAGTCGGGATTGATGTCGTCGGCCAGGATCAGCAGGCAATCCAGCTTGGGGGCGCCGTCCAGCGGCAGATCCACCGCCAGCCGCGTGCCGTTGGAAAGCGGCACCGCTTGTCCGTCCAGGGAAAGCAGCAGGGTTTCGTAGAGTTTTTTCTCCGCCAGCCAATTGGCGTGCAGCAGAACCTCGGAGGCGATGGCGTAATCCGCCATCGAGGCATGGGGCAAGAGCAGGAAGCCGTAGCGCAGAGGCTTGGCGGGGTGGGACGGATGCTGACCCATTGGTTTTCGCGGCGAAGGGTGGAGATTACAAAAACACACCATGCCGGGCATGAGGCCGGCATGGTGTGCGACATTTTCCTATTGTACGATTTATTTCAGGCTGCCGGAGAGGAATTGTACCAATCGCTCGCTTTGCGGGCGGATCAGCACTTCCTTGGGGTGACCTTGCTCCTCTATCCGGCCCTGGTGCAGGAAGATGACGTGATTGGACACTTCGCGGGCGAAGCCCATCTCGTGGGTGACCACCACCATGGTGCGGCCTTCGCCGGCCAAGTCTTTCATCACGCGCAGCACTTCGCCGACCAGTTCCGGGTCCAGCGCCGAGGTGGGCTCGTCGAACAGCATCACTTCCGGTTCCATCGCCAGCGCGCGGGCGATGGCGACCCGCTGCTGCTGGCCGCCGGACATATGGGCCGGATACTTGTCTTCGACGCCGCGCAGGCCGACCTTGTCCAGGTATTTGCGGGCGCGGGCGCAGGCTTCGTCCCGGCTGAGCCCCAGCACGTGAATGGGCGCTTCGATGATGTTTTCCAGCACCGTCATGTGCGCCCATAGATTGAAGTGCTGGAACACCATGGCCAGCTTGGTGCGGATGCGCGCCAGCTGATTGGCGTCGGCGGCCTTGAGCGCGCCGGTCTTGCGATCGGATACCAGCTTGAGTTCTTCGCCGGCGGCGAGAATGCGGCCGCTATTGGGCTGCTCCAGCATGTTGATGCAGCGTAGAAAGGTGCTTTTGCCTGAGCCGGAGGAGCCGATAATGCTGATGACGTCGCCGGCGTGAGCGGTCAGCGACACGCCCTTCAGCACTTCGTGTGAGCCGTAGCTCTTATGCAGATCGCTGACTTGCAGCTTCAGATTCTTATCGGTGGGGGTGTGCATGATGGTGTTCCTGTATCGCTATCCGCATTAGTGCTTGCGTGGCGCCAAATAGGCCAGCCAGCGTTTTTCCGCCTGCTTCATCAACCAGACCAGCAGGAAGGTGAGCGCAAGGTAAATGGCGCCTGCGGTGAGGAAGGGCTCGAAAGCCATGTAACTGTCCGCGTAGATGCGGCGAGCCACGCCGGTGATGTCCGCCAGAGTGACCAGGCCGGCGATGGCGGTGCTTTGCAGCATCATGATGACTTCATTGCTGTAAGCGGGCAAAGCGCGGCGCAGCGCCGAGGGCAGCACAATGCGGCGCATCATCAGCCATTTACTCATGCCCATGGCCTGGGCGGCTTCGATCTCGCCCCAGTGGGTGTTGCGGATCTGGCCGGCGATGATTTCGGTGGTGTAGGCCGCCGTGTTCAGGGTGAAGGCGAGGATGGCGCAGAAATAGGCTTCCTGCAGGTAGTGCCAGGCCCAGCTGTCGCGGATCCAGCCAAACTGGGCCAGACCGTAATAAATGATGAACAGCTGGACCAAGAGCGGCGTGCCGCGGAAGACATAGCCGTAAACGCGGACCGCGCCGGAGGCCAGCCGGTTTTTGGAGACTTGCATCAGCGCCATCGGGACGGCCATCGCCATGCCCAGAATAAGGGAGATGAACAGCAGTTCCAGCGTCATCACCAAGCCGTCGCGGCTGCTCATGACGGCGTTGCCGTCTCCGCCGCCGAAGAAGGCGGGCAGTTTGTCCAGAATCAGTTGGAAGTCGATCACAGTCCGCTCTCCTTGACGCCCAGCGAATAGCGTTTTTCCAGTTTGCCCAACAGCAGATTGGACACCCCGGTGATCGCCAGGAACAGCAGGCCCACGATCAGATAGACGGTGAAGGGTTCCTGGGTGGTGGATTTGGCCGCGTCGGCGCGATACATCACGTCGTTCAGGCCGATGACCGAAACCAGGGCGGTGGATTTGACCAGCACCAGCCAGTTATTGGAGAAACTGGGCAGGGCGAAGCGAATCATCTGCGGAACGGTGATGCGGAAGAACACGCGCAGCGGCGTCATGCCGTAGGCCATGCCGGCCTCCATCTGTCCTTTGGGCACCGCCATCATCGCGCCGCGGAAGGTTTCCGTCATATAAGCGCCGAAGATGAAGCCCAGGGTCAGCACGCCGGCGACGAAGGGATCGATATTGGGACTTTCCCAGCCCATGCGGCCGCAGAGGTCGTTGATCATCATCTGGACGCCGAAGAACAGCAGAAACATCCAGACCAAATCGGGCACGCCCCGGACCACGGTGGAATAGAGTTCCGCCAGCCAGACCAGCGGTTTGGAGTGAGCGGATTTGAATAGCGCGCCAATCAGGCCCAGCACGATGGACACGAGCAGTGCTGAGCCGGCCAGCTGCAATGTGAGCACTGCTCCTTGCAATATGCTGGGAAGGTAACCTTGCAAAAACATGGTGTTACTGCCTCATTCATCAGCCTTGCGCGCAAGGCCGGTCCTTGCTCGGCCGCTGGGGGAACGGCCGAACAAAAAAGTCCCGGCGAGGCGCGCGGTGCGGGCGGCAGCAAGCCGCCCAGCGCCTGGGGCGCTTGGCCGGGACGGATGCGGTTACGAGGGGTTTAGCCGCCGTAGACGTCGAAGCTGAAGTACTTGTCTTGGACTTTCTTGTAGCTGCCGTCCTTGCGCACCTGATCAATCGCCTTGTTCAGGCGTTCGGCCAGCGCCTTATTGCCTTTCTTGACGGCGATGCCCGCGCCCAGGCCGAAGTATTTGACGTCGGCGTAGTTCGGGCCGACAAAGGCGTAGCCCTTGCCGTTGGCGGTTTTCAGGAACTCTTGATCGCCGACGGCGCCATCGACGAAGACGGCGTCAACACGGCCGGACTTCAGGTCCAGGAAGGACTCGGGCGACTTGGCGTACGGCACGATGGTGGCGCCGGATTTGCCCCAGTAGTCCTTGGCGAACTTTTCCTGAGTGGAGGCGCGCAGCACGCCGATCTTCTTGCCCTTGAAGCTGTTCTGGTCAACGGCGGTGCCGGATTTGGCGACGATGCGGCTGGCGATGTTGTAGTACTTGCGGCTGAAGTCGACGGCTTTCTTGCGCTCCTCGGTGATTTGCATCGAGGACAGGATGGCGTCGAACTTGTTGGCGTTGAGGGCGGGAATCAGGCCGTCCCAGTCTTGCGGAACGATTTGACAGCTGACTTTCATGGCGGCGCAAAGGGCATTGGCCATGTCGATGTCGAAGCCTTGCGGCTTGCCATCGGCGCCTTGTTTGGAGAACGGCGGGTAGTTGAGGTCAACCCCAAAACGCAGAGTCTCTGCTTGGACGGAAAAACCGGACAGCAGAGCTGCCGCTGCGGAGGCGATCAGGACTTTTTTCATGGCGTGGATTTCTACTTCTCTATCGGGTGTTCGCGTCGTTGCGACGAACGCAAACCCAAGCTTGTAAACCCGGCGCTTGGAACGAGGCTGCTCACGGTGTCTCGCCCAAGCCGGAACCATTGTAGTTTTTTCTACTTTTGCCAGTAGTTGGCCGCAGCTTGCAACGGTTATCCGCCGTGCGCAAGATGGGGCCATTGTCTGGCAATCGGTGTGAGCAAGTGTTCGTATTTTAACCGATATTCTTGCTTCATGTGAAATATGCGAAAAATCAATGGCTTATATTTCTTTTTTGGACTTGTGTACAATGTGGGGCTGGGAGAGAAACTTGTAAGCCGCCGTCGCATTGCTATAAGGCTAAAAGTGGCGTCCGCCACGATTTATCCCTGCGGCATTCGATGGGGGCGAACAGGCTTTTCCATGAAAATGTACGTCCACGTCGCATTAAGGAAATCCCGGCATGAAGGGGGTATCTACAATGCCTCGACACACTCCGTGCACACAACAAGAGAAGCAACATGTCGCTTACCAATAAGACCGAACTCGCGAGCCTGATCGCCGATATTCAGGCTGTAGCAGAGACCAAGCTTTCCGAAAAGGAGAAACACCAGCTCGAACCCTTCTTCCCGATCTACTTCGAGGAAGCCGAGCATGCCGACCTTAGACAGTTTTCGTCGCTGGATTTGTTCGGCGCCGCGTCGGCGCATTACGCGTTCGGCGCCAAGCGCGCGGCCGGTCAGCACAAGGCGCGCATTTACAATCCGGATTTCGAGCGCGACGGTTGGCAAAGCACCCATACCGTGATTGAAGTGGTCAACGACGATATGCCGTTCCTGATCGACTCCATCACCATGCTGCTGTCGCGCCATAGCCTGAACCTGCACCTGCTGGTGCACCCGGTGCTGTCGGTGGGCCGCGACAAGAACGGCGCGATCCAGGCGGTCAAGCGCACCGAGGACCGCAGCCTGCCGCTGGAGTCCTTCATCCACGTGCAGATTGACAGAGTCACCGATCCGGCGGTGTTGAAGCAGCTGGAAGCGGATTTGAACCGCGTGATTGTAGACATCCGCTTGGTGGTGAGCGACGAGCCCAAGATGCGCGAAGTGTTGGCCGACATCAGCAAGGACCTGTCCCTGGTCAAGGGCAAACGCGCGGCGGAAGCCAAGGAGGCGGTGGACTTCCTGGCCTGGATGTCCAAGCGCAACTTCCTGTTCATGGGGTATTGCGATTACGACCTGGTGCGCCGCAACGGCAAGGACAGCCTGAAGATCGTCAAAACCTCCGGTCTGGGCATCTTGAAGGACCAGGGCGACAAGGAATACTCCGCCAGCTTCGAACAGCTGCCGCAGGAGCTGCGTGAACTGGCTCACCTGCCGCAACTGATCATTCTGAACAAATCGCAGACCCGCTCCATCATTCACCGCCCGGCCTACATCGATTTTGTCGGCATCAAGCGTTTCAACGACAAGGGCGAAGTGATAGGCGAGCGCCGCTTCCTGGGCCTGTACACCGCCAGCGCCTACCAGGACTCCCCCAAGGACGTGCCCATCCTGCGCCAGAAAGTGGCGACCGTGGTCAGCAACTGCGACTACGTGGACGACAGCTATAAATCCAAGACCTTGAGCTTTGTGCTGGAGGCCTATCCGCGCGACGAGCTGTTCGAAATCCCGGCCGAGGTGTTGGGACCGATCTCCGAGGGCATCGTCAGCCTGCAGGAACGCCCGCGCGTGCGCCTGTTCGTGCGCAAAGACCGCTACCATCGCTACGTCAGCTGCCTGGTCTACGTGCCGCGCGACAGCTTCAACACCGAAGTGCGCCTGAAGATAGAGAAGGTGCTGATGAACGCCTTCAACGGCACCAGCGCCGAGTTCAGCGTGCAGATCAGCGACGGCTCGCTGGCACGCGTGCATTACATCATCCGCACCAACGCCGCCAAATTGCCGGAATTCCACGAGGCCGACATCGAGGCCGAAATCGCCCGCCTGGTGCGCGGCTGGGTGGAAGAGCTGCATCAACTGCTGGTGGAAACCCACGGCGAAGAACTGGGCAACGCGCTGTTCAACCGTTACAAGGGCGCTTTCCCGGTGGCTTACCGCGAAGAGTTCGCGGTGCGCAACGCGGTGCTGGACATCCAGCATATCGAATCGGTCAACGCCGACTCCCCGCTGGCGATGAAGTTGTACCGGCCCTTCCATCGCGGCGCTTCGGCCTTCAATCTGAAGCTGTTCCGCGAAGGCGAGGCGTTGGGCCTGTCCGCCAGCCTGCCGATTTTGGAAAACATGGGCGTCAAGGTCCGCGACGAGCATCCGTACTGCGTGCAGCGCGCGGACGGCCGTCAGGTGTGGATCAGCGACTTCGGCCTGGACGTGGGCTCCGCGGAAGAGCAGATCGCCAGCGAAGAAGTGCAGCAGGACTTCCAGGAGCTGCTGACCCAGGTGTTCGCCAAACGTTGCGAGAACGACGGCTTCAACCGCCTGGCGCTGGTGGCCGGGTTGGACTGGCGTGAAATTTCGCTGGTGCGCGCCTTGGCCAAGTACCTGCGCCAGGGCGGCCTGACCTTCAGCCAGGCTTACATCGAGCAGTGCGTGGCCAATTACCCGGCCATCACCCGCTTGCTGGTTGAACTGTTCGCCGTGCGTCTGGACCCGGCGCATGCCGACGACGCGCGCGCCGACGCCTTGCTGGCCAAGCTGCGCGAGCAGCTGGACGGCGTGGCCAATCTGGACGAAGACCGCATTCTGAACGGTTTCCTGTCGGTGATTCTGGCCACCCGCCGCACCAACTTCTGGCAGAAGGGCGCCGACGGCGAGTTCAAGTCCTATATCTCGTTCAAGCTGGAATCCAATCTGCTTCCCTTCCTGCCGCAGCCGCGCCCGATGTTCGAAATCTGGGTGTACAGCCCGCGCGTGGAGGGCGTGCATCTGCGCGGCTCTAAAGTGGCGCGCGGCGGCTTGCGCTGGTCCGATCGCATGGAAGATTTCCGCACCGAAGTGCTGGGCCTGGTGAAGGCGCAGATGGTGAAGAACTCGGTGATCGTGCCCATGGGCTCCAAAGGCGGCTTCGTCGGCAAGCAACTGCCGGCGCCTAGCGACCGCGAGGCGTTCCTGGCGGAAGGCGTCGCCTGCTACAAGATCTTCATCTCCGCGCTGCTGGACGTCACCGACAATCTGGTGAACGGCCAGATCGTGCCGCCGGCGGATGTGCGCCGCCTGGATCCGGACGATCCGTACCTGGTGGTGGCGGCAGACAAGGGCACGGCCACTTTCTCCGACATCGCCAACGGCATTTCCGCCGATTACGGCTTCTGGCTGGGCGACGCCTTCGCCTCCGGCGGTTCCGCGGGTTACGACCACAAGGGCATGGGCATTACCGCCCGCGGCGCTTGGGAATCGGTCAAGCGCCATTTCCGCCACCTGGGCGTCAACACCCAGGAGCAGGATTTCAGCGTGATCGGCATCGGCGATATGGCCGGCGACGTGTTCGGCAACGGCATGCTGCTGTCCGAGCACATCTGCCTGAAAGCGGCGTTCAATCACCTGCACATCTTCCTGGATCCGACGCCGGACGCGGCCAAGAGCTACGCCGAGCGCGCGCGTCTGTTCAAACTGCCGCGTTCCAGCTGGACCGATTACAAGCGCGAGCTGATCTCCAAGGGCGGCGGCATCTTCGAACGCTCGGCCAAGTCCATCCCGCTGTCGCCGGAAGTGAAGGCCTGGCTGGAGACCGACAAGGACAGCATGGCGCCGAACGAGCTGATCCACGAGATCCTCAAGGCCAAGATCGACCTGCTGTACAACGGCGGCATCGGCACCTACGTCAAGGCGTCCAGCCAAAGCCACGCCGACGCGCGCGACCGCGCCAACGATCCGGTGCGCGTCGATGGCCGCGATTTGCAAGCCCGGGTGGTGGCCGAAGGCGGCAACCTGACGTGCACTCAGCTGGGGCGCGTCGAGTTCGCGCTGAACGGCGGCCGCATCGCCACCGACGCCATCGACAACTCTGCCGGCGTGGACTGCTCCGACCACGAGGTCAACATCAAGATTCTGCTGGGCGGCGTAATGCAGGCCGGCGACATGACCTTGAAGCAGCGCAATCAACTGCTGGCGGAAATGACCGACGAGGTGGCGCAGCTGGTGTTGCGCAACAATATCCAGCAGACCCAGATCCTGGCGATCAAACGCCAGGAGGCCGCCGCGATGCTGACCACCCATGCGCGCATGATCGCGCACATGGAGAAAACCGGCGAACTGAACCGCGAAATCGAGTACCTGCCGTCCGAAACCCAGATCAATGAGCGCCGCCTGGCGCGTCAGGGTCTGACCGTGCCGGAAATCGCGGTGCTGCTGTCCTACAGCAAGATTTCGCTGGATCAGGCGATTCTGGCGACTGATGTGCCGGACGACGCGGACTTCCTGTCCATCCTGACCCATTACTTCCCGAAACCGCTGCAGCAGCGCTTTGGCGCGCAGATGCAGCAGCATCAGCTGAAGCGGGAGATCATCGCCAACCAGTTGGCCAACCAGATCATCAACCGCATGGGCACCACCTTCGTGTTCCGCATGCAGGAAGAGTCTCCGTTCTCCGCCGGCGACATCGCCCGCGCCTGGTGGATTGCCAGCCGCGTGTTCGACGCCGAGCGCCTGTGGAGCGAGATCGAAGCGCTGGACAACAAGGTGTCGGCGGATCATCAGGTGGAAATGATGGTGCTGGTGCGCACGCTGGTGGAGCGCGTGACGCGTTGGGTGCTGCGCAACAAGCGTCCGTTCTCCTCGGTGAACGCCGTGATCGAGCAGTACGCCGCCAAGGTGAAGGCGCTGTTGGCGCAACTGCCTCAGCTGATCGCTTCCGGCAGCTATCCGGCAGTGGAGGCGTTGGAAGCGCGCCTGAGCCAGCCGGGCATGCCGCAGCCGCTGGCGCAGGTGCTGGCGCGTCTGGAGTTCGCCGTGCCGTTGATGGACATTATCGAAATCAGCGAAGGCAGCACATTGCCGCTGGAGCAGCTGGCCAAGAATTACTACCAGTTGGGCCACGCGATGCAGCTGGATTGGCTGCGCGACGCGATCACCAGCCTGCCGCGCGACAACCGCTGGCAGTCGCTGGCGCGCTCCGCGCTGCGCGACGACTTGTACCGCGTGCATCGCAATCTGGCGGGGCAGGCCTTGCAGGACGCCGCTGGCGCGGAAGCGTTTGCGCAGCAGTGGATGGAGAAGCGCCATCACGAAGTGGAGGTGTGCGCGCAGATGTTCGCCGAGCTGCAGTCGTTCAGCGTGTTGGATCTGGCCATGCTGTCGGCCGGCATGCGCGAACTGAGCAACCACCTGCTGGCCTGATCGGCCGTTAGGGATCGCGTCAATTGAAAACCGGCTCCTAGGAGCCGGTTTTTTTTTGCGTCCGGAGGACCTGCTTGGGATGCGGGGCAGGGCAAATTTGGAATCTGTTTACGATGGGCCGCGCGTCGGCAGGATGGAGGACGAAGGGCGCTGCAACCATCTTCGAAAGGCTTGGATGGTTTGAGCGGGTTCCGCTTGCCTGCTTTAACGGGCGCCTAGAACAGATCGATCTCGCCAAAGCGTTGCGCATTGTCCAGTTGGCCGCCGGCGACCAGCTCTTCATAACCGCATACCAGGTTGCGGCCATGCGTTTTGGCGTAATACAGCGCCCGGTCCGCCTGTTCCACCAACTGGCCCGGCAAGAGCTGCGGCAGGATGCGGGTGAAGCCCAGGCTGACGGTCAGGCGGCCCACCTGGGGAAACGAGTATTGCTCGACGCGCTGGCGGAAGCGCTCCAGCGCCACCGCGGCTTCGTTTGGAGGCAAGCCCTGGAAGATGATGGCGAACTCCTCGCCGCCGTAGCGGAACAAGCTGTCGTCTTCGCGAAACGACTGTTGCATCAGCTGGGCCAGCAAGAGCAGCACCTCGTCGCCCACCATGTGGCCGAACTGGTCGTTGACCTGCTTGAAATGGTCGACGTCCAGCAGCGCCAAGGTGCAGGCGTGGTTTTCGCCGGGGGATTGCAATTGCGCCGCCATCAGGTTGAACAGGCGCAAATCGAATTTACGGCGATTGTTCAGCGCGGTGAGCATGTCCCGGTCCGCCTCGAACAGCAGGCGCAGGAAGTTTTCGTGAATCCTGGCCATGGCTTTCAGCATGGCCTTGTTGACCTTTTGCTCCGCCGTCACATGGATGACCAGCAGGGACACGATGCTGCCCATGCAACGCAAGGGCAGGCATAGGCCGTGGGGAATGCGGAAAATGCCCTCGTCTCTGTCCAGCGAGTTGAGCAGGTCGTAAAGGAAGATGGGCGGCGGCAGCCAACTGTCGTTGGCGGTTTCCGTAATCTGGGTCTTGCCGTCCACGGAGGAGGCGCTCAGGCGCCGGCGGGTGTAGGGCACGCCGTTGACCCAGCGACAGGCGAACAACTCCACCTTGTCCACCCGCATCACCTCGACCAAGGTGGAGGCCAGACTGCTTTCCAGCATGTCCTGTTCGCGCTGGGAGGTGAGTTCGACCAGATTGTCGAGAATCCGCTTGCTGTCGTCCTCTTGAGGGGCTTGCGTCATGCCTGGACATCCTTTGCCGGCGATTGAGGGCGGTGGTCGCGTGCGCGGCGCAAGCCGGCCGTGCGAGGCCGGCTGCGCTACGGTGTGAGTATAGGCAATCGCGCGGCGACCGGCCTCAGTTGCGTCCGGTGCTGCCGAAGCCGCCGTCGCCGCGTTCCGAGCTGTCGAAGTCGTCGACGATATTGAAGCCCACCTGGACGATGGGCACGATGATCATCTGCGCGATGCGTTCCAGCGGCGTCAGCCGGAACGGCTCGTGTCCGCGGTTCCAGACCGATACGAACAACTGCCCCTGGTAGTCGGAGTCGATCAGGCCCACCAGATTGCCCAGCACGATGCCGTGCTTGTGGCCCAGGCCGGAGCGCGGCAGCAGCATGGCGGCCAGGTTGGGATTGGCGATATGGATGGCCATGCCGGTGGGGATCAACTGGGTTTCGCCCGGAGCGATGGTGATGTCCTGCTCGATGGCGGCGCGCAGGTCGAGCCCGGCGGAGCCCGGCGTCGCGTAGTTGGGCAGATTCTGCTTCAGACGCGGATCCAAGATCTTGACGTCGATGACGGGTTTTTTCATGAGAGTCCTTTCTTGTCGGCTGCGCGGGGCAGCCGCGGTATTGATGGCTTATTGCTTGTGCGGCAACAGCTGGGCCAGATGTTCGACAATGGCCTTGGCCACGTCCGGTTTGGGCATGCCGGGCAAGGGGTGGGGGCCATTCTGGTCCAGCAGCACCACCTGATTGTCGTCGGCGCCCATGGCTTGCTGCGCCAGGTTGGCCACCAGCAGCGGCAGCTTTTTGCGCAGGCGTTTGGCTTCGGCGAACTCCAGCAGGTTCTGACTTTCCGCCGCGAAGCCGACGCAGAACGGAGCGGCGGGCAAGGAGGCGACGGCGGCGAGAATGTCCGGGTTTTCCTCCAGTTCCAGGCTGGGCGGCGCCGCGCCTTTCTTGATCTTGTGGACAGACGGGTTCTTGACTCGGTAATCGGCCACCGCCGCGACGGAAATGAAAATATCGCTGCGTCCCACCTCGGTCATCACCGCGTCGTGCATTTGCCGGGCGCTGGCCGCGTCGATGCGGCGCATGCCCAGCGGGGCCTCCATGCCGGTGGGGCCGGAGATCAGCGTGACTTCGGCGCCGGCGTCGCGGCAGGCGCGCGCCAGCGCGTAGCCCATCTTGCCCGAGCTGATATTGGTGATGCCGCGCACGGCGTCTATGGCCTCGTAACTGGGACCGGCGGTGAGCAGCACCTTCTTGCCGGCCAGCACCTTGGCCCGGAAAAACCCTTCCAGCAGTTCCGCGATCTCCTCCGGCTCCAGCATGCGGCCCTCGCCGGTTTCGCCGCAGGCCTGGGCGCCGTTGGCCGGTCCGAAGACGGCGACGCCGTCGGCGCGCAGCTGCGCCACATTGCGCTGGTTGGGCGGATTGTCCCACATCTGCCGGTTCATCGCCGGCGCCACGATCAGCGGACAGGCGCGGGCGGCGGCCAGCGTGGATAATAGATCGTCGCAGGCGCCGTGGGCCAGCTTGAACAGCGTGTTGGCGGTGGCCGGCGCGATCAGGAAAACATCGGCGCGGCGCGACAGGTCGATATGGGCCATTGCGTTGCTGGGGCGCTCGTCCCACAGATCGGTGTACACCGCATGGCCGGACAAGGCCTGGAAGGTGGCGGGAGTCACGAAGCGCGTGGCCGCTTCCGTCATCACCACTTCCACGCTGTGGCCGGCTTTGACGAGAAGGCGGGTCAACTCCGCCGCCTTGTAGGCGGCGACGCCGCCGGTAATGCCTAGCAGAATTTTCTTGCTTGTCATGGACTTGTCGCAACAGGCGGTAAATGTCCAATTTTAGCGGATTTCCACGGACTGGGCGCGCTGGCGGGCATATTGCTTCGATGATATGGTGAGCCATGCCTCATCGCGTTTGGTCTGACCTTGAAAACAGTGCTATAGCCAGAGGAGGAGCGTGCAGATGTCTATCGCCCATTGGCCGGAGGCCGAGCGTCCCCGTGAAAAGCTGTTGGCCCAGGGAGCGACGGCGTTGTCTGACTCCGAATTGCTCGCCATCTTTCTGCGCACCGGCATGCAAGGCTTGAGCGCGGTGGAGATGGCCAGGCAGTTGATGCTGGACTTCGGTTCGCTGTCCGGCTTGCTCAACGCCAGTTTTGACGAGTTCCGGGCGCGCAGGGGCCTGGGCGCCGCCAAATACGCGCAGCTGATGGCCTGCAAGGAGTTGGCGCAGCGGGCCTTGGCGGAGAATATGAGTCTGACGGACGCCTTGCGCGATCCGGGGCAGGTGCGCGATTTTCTGAGGCTGGCGATTGCGGGCAAGGACGTGGAAGTGTTCGTCGCCGTGTTTTTGACCGTGCAGAATCGAGTGATAGCGGTAGAAGAGTTGTTTCGAGGCACCCTGACCGAAACCCGGGTCTATCCGCGCGAACTGGTGCGGCGGGCCCTGGCCAATAACGCGGCGGGGGTGATCATTGCCCATAACCATCCATCCGGCGTGTGCGAACCATCCGCTGCCGATCATTCTCTAACCAATACATTAAAAGCTGCGCTGCAGTTGGTCGATATAAGGTTGCTGGATCACTTCGTCGTGACCGGCGCGCGGGCGGAATCCTTTGCCGAGCGAGGCTGGTTGTAGGCGTTGAGCCGTTGCGGGGAGCGCTCGCGACGCTTGGAACCGGCGCCGCCTTTGCTGTCTTGTTGGACCTTGTCTCTCACCGCATCATTAGGAGGTCGCCATGAACATCCTGCGTCTGCTGAATGAGTCCGACTATATTCAGGTTAACAATCAGTTCGTGAAGCCGGATTTCCATACGGCTTCCGAAGAGTTTTCCGATGACGACGATGTGGTGCTGGAGGCCAATCTGGATGGTCAGGAGTTGGTGTTGACCGTGGCGGATCTGGAGGAGGCGACGCCGTTGGCCGATGGCGGTTTTTGGTTGGAGGGCGTTGGCTATCTACGCTTTTTGTCGCAGCAAAATCTGCATTGAACCCCTTCTAGGCTTTACGCTCGCAGGCCCGGCGATGTCCGGGCCTGCTGCATTGTGGGGCCTTCCCGCAGCTCCGCTTGATTTGGCTCAAATAGCGACCCGGGCTAAAGCTGTTACAGTGCGGTGTTTATTTGATAGTCATATTCAGGTGGCCGCATGGAACAGATCAAAGTAGGCATGATAGGCGCGGGTGAAACCGGAACGCCGCTGTTGCGGCAGCTGTTGGACGCTCCCTTCGTCGGGATGGTGGGGGTGGCGGACTTGAATCTGGATTCGCCGGGCATTTTGCTGGCCCAGCAGCGCGGCATTTCCGTCACCGATAATTTCATCGAGCTGGCCGAGCAGGGCAGCAGCATCGACATCATCATCGATGTGACCGGCTCGCGCAAAGTGCGCGAGGACTTGCGGCGTTACATGCAGTTTTCCGGCAATACCCATACCGTGATCGTCCATGAACGCGTCGCCCTGCTGATGCTGTCCTTGGGCGCGGGCAAGCTGGTGACGACCCGGCATGACGATTCGCTGGCGTATTGATGGAGAAATCCAGGATTTGACTGGCGGGCAGCTGGTCGAATTTTGAGGACGCTGGGGGGCTTTCGCCCCCCTTTTTTTATGGTCTACGTTTCTTTCCTTCCGTTCGATCGGGCAGCCGTTTCATGCTGAGGTGCTATATTTTGATGGCGGCGTCGACGCCGCGCATATTCAGAAGTCCCGGGCAAAGCATCCGGGGCGGCGGTCGTTTCCATTCGACGGGGGTATTCATGCAGACGTCTTTTCTGACGAGGCGCGCCTTGCTGCTCTGCCTCAGCTTCAGCCTGTTCTCCAGTCCTGCCTTGGCCACCTTGGGGCAGCCCTTGCCGGCGGGCCGCGCGGCCGCTGCTCCGCAAGCGCTGGCTTTGAAGGCCGCGCCGCCCGCGGTCTATTCCGTGGCGCAGAGCCGGGACGAGGCCGGCCGCCTCATCCGCGAGTTCGTCCGGCAGACGGACGGCGTTGTGTTCGCGGTGGCGTGGCAGGGCGCGTCGCTGCCGGATATGAGGCAGCTGCTTGGCGATTACTTTCCCAGTTATGTTTCCTCGCAGCAGTCCAATCGGGCCGGTCTGAATCGCTTGGAAGGCCGAGGGCCTGGGCTGACGGTGATCTCCGCCGGGCGCGCGCGCGCTTTCTTCGGCCTGGCCTATGTGCCCGCGCTGGTGCCGGCGGGCCTCGACATCGATCAACTCAAATAATCAGGGCGGGGACGAGATGAAACAGGCTATCTTTGGGCTGGTGTTGAGCTGCGCCTTATTGTTGACGGCGTGCGGAGGAGGGGGCGGCGGGGTCGGCAGCGTCGCGCCGCCGGACAATGGTGGATCGACGGCCAATTCGGTGACGCTGACGGTAGACAGCGGGCCGGTGGCTAATGTTTATCAGATCAATATGCCCTATGTGTCGGTGACGGTGTGCGCGCCGGGCGGCAGCCAATGCCAGACGATCAGCCGGGTGCTGGTGGATACCGGCTCCAGCGGTTTGCGCCTGTTGGCCAGCGCCGTGAGCGGATCGACGCTGGGCAGCCTGCCCGGCGTGACGTCGAATAGCCGGCAACTGGCGGAGTGCATGCAGTTCGCCAGCGGCTTCACCTGGGGCAGCGTCCGCTACGCCGATGTCAAAATGGCCGGCAAGACGGCGTCCTCCCTGCCCATCCAGATCATCAGCGATCCGGCCTACGGCTTCATCCCGGGCGCGTGCAGCGGGACGGGGAGTAATTTGGGCAGCGTGTCGGTCCTGGGGGCAAACGGCATTCTGGGCGTCGGCCTGCGGCAGCAGGATTGCGGCAGCAACTGCGTCAACTTTAGCAATAACGGCTTTTACTACACCTGCCCCACCGCCTTGACCTGCCAGCAGGCGCCGGCGGCCGCGGCCTTGCAGGTGTCCAATCCCGTGGCGGCCTTCGCCGGCGACAATAACGGGGTGATGCTGCAATTGCCGGCGGTGGCGATCAGCGGCGCGCCCAGCGCCGCCGGAACGCTGTACTTCGGTGTGGGCACGCAGAGCAACAACGCTTTGGGTTCGGCCAAGGCTTTTCCCACTACGCTGGACGGCAATGGCGTGGACGCGATCACGACCAACTATAAATCGCTCAACTACAGCAGCTTTCTGGATAGCGGTTCCAATGGGCTGTTTTTCGCCGATGCCACGATCGCCACCTGCGTGGTGGGCAGCAGCACCTGGTTCTGCCCCGGCGGCACCGTGAATCTCAACGCCACCTTGAGCGGCGGCGGCAACAGCAGCGCGGTGGGCTTCAATCTGGGCAATGCTGGAACACTGTTGTCGCAAGGTTACTCCGCTCTGCCTGCGGTGGGCGGGCCGGCCAGCGGCTTTCTTAGCAGCTACTTTGACTGGGGCTTGCCCTTCTTTTACGGCCGCAAGGTGTATATCGGCCTGGAAGGGAAGGGCAATCCGTTAGGCAGCGGGCCGATGTTCCTGTTTTGAGAAGGCTTTGCGGGTTTCTTGCAACGCAATATAAAGCGTCCTATATCTGGATAGTCATCTCGATGACTTCTCCTTTGTTGAAATTAGCAATCTGTACGCCCGGCGAGCGCCGGGCTTTTTTTATTCGCGCCGGCGGGGCCTCCGAGTCTCCGGCTAGAATAGCCGCTTCATGCTTTCTCGAGTTTGCTTATGTCCCGTTTGCTCGCAGTCGATCTGGCGAAATCCTATCGTTTATTGAATCATGGCCCCACGGTGCTGGTGTCCAGCGCGGCCGGGGAGCGCAGCAATGTGATGGCGGCGGCCTGGGCGATGCCGCTGGATTTCGATCCGCCCAAAGTGGCGGTGGTCATCGACAAGGCGACCCATACCCGGGAGTTGATCGAGGCTTCGGGCGAGTTTGTGCTCAATCTGCCTTGCCGCGCCCAGGCCGCCGCGGTGTTGCGGGCCGGCGGCGCCGACGGCAGGCGGGTGGACAAGTTCGCGCATAGCGGCCTGAGCCGGATCCCGGCGCAAGAGGTGGCCGCGCCGCGCGTGGACGGCTGCATCGCCTATCTGGAGTGCAAGGTGATCAGCGAGCCGCTGAACCAGCAGCGCTATGATCTTTTCATCGGGGAAGTGGTGGCGGCGGAGGCCGACGCGGAGGTGTTCGCCGACGGTCATTGGCGTTTCGACGACGAGGCCAAGCGCAGCTTGCACTATATCGCCGGCGGCGCTTTTTTCGCGACCGGGGAGGCTTTTGAAGTGGGAAAGTGAGGCGAGGGCGATAAAAAAGCGGCCGTGACGGCCGCTTGGTCTTATGCGCGCGTTGCGCTCAGCGCCATTCCACCAGCGCGTAATTCTTCTTGCCGCGCTTGAGCAGGGTGTAGCGGCCAAACAGGCGCTCGGCGTCGCCGAAGCGCTGCTCCAGGCTGTCGGCCTTGTCGCCGTTGACGCTGACCGCGCCGCTCTGGATGAAGGTGCGCGCCTCGCTCTTGGATTTGGCCAGGCCGCCGGCGGCCAGCGCGTCGATCAGGCTGTCGGCGTCGCGTTCCAGCTGGATGCTGGGCAGGCCGTCTTGCGCCAGTTGGGCGAAGTCGTCGGCGGTGAGGCTGCTCAGATCGTTGTTGAACAGGCTTTGGGTGATGCGCTGCGCGGCCTCCAGGGCGGCCGCGCCGTGCACCATGGTTGTCATCTGCTCGCCCAGGATGCGCTGGGCTTCCGGCTTGCCGTCGCGCGCCTGGTCGGCGGCCTCGAGCGCGGCGATTTCTTCCAGCGACAGGAAGGTGAAGTAGCGCAGGAATTTGTACACGTCGGCGTCGGCGGTGCCCAGCCAGAACTGATAGAAGGCGTAAGGCGAGGTCTTCTTGGCGTCCAGCCAGATGGCGCCGGATTCGGTCTTGCCGAACTTGGTGCCGTCGGACTTGGTCACCAGGGGAACGGTCAGGCCGAAGACCTGTTGCTGTTGCAGGCGGCGGGTGAGGTCGATGCCGGCGGTGATGTTGCCCCACTGGTCGGAGCCGCCGATCTGCAGCTTGCAGCCGAAGCGACGGTTCAGCTCGGAGAAGTCGTAGCCTTGCAACAGGCTGTAGGAGAACTCGGTGAAGGAAATGCCCTGGTCTTCGCGGTTGAGGCGCTGCTGCACCGATTCCTTCTTGATCATCGCGTTGACCGAGAAATGCTTGCCGATGTCGCGCAGGAAATCCAGCGTGTTCATTTGGCCGAACCAGTCGTAGTTATTGGCCATCAGCGCCGCGTTGTCGCCTTCGAAGCTGAGGAAGGGTTCGACTTGGCCGCGGATCTTCTCCACCCAGCTCTGGATCACGTCCGGGGTGTTCAGCTTGCGCTCGGCGGCCTTGAAGCTGGGATCGCCTATCATGCCGGTGGCGCCGCCCACCAGCGCCACCGGGCGATGGCCGGCCTGCTGGAAGCGACGCAGCATCAGCACCGGCACCAGGTGGCCCAGGTGCAGGCTGTCGGCGGTGGGATCGAAGCCGCAATAAAGGGTTACCTGCTCCTTGCTCAGAAGTTCTTCCAGCGCAACGGCGTCCGTGGTTTGCGCAATCAGGCCGCGGGCCTGCAGATCCTGAATCAGGGGGGCATGGTTCATTTATCGGGTCTCCAACAACAGGGTGATGCGCGGCAATGGCGGAATGAACGCGCCGCCGCAAAAAGTTAGGCCGCCCGTTGGCGGGCGGCGTAGCCGGACTCGCCAGGCGAGCCCAATCAAGGATATTAACCGAAAACCGGTGGTTTTTGCCCCCTTTTTGTCGGTAGAATCCGGACAAAACCCCATTTGGCTTAGGGTTTGTCCCGCCGGCACGGTATCATCATGTTGCAATGCATTAATTCGGGTACGCCTGAGCGGGCGAGTTTTGGATTCAAGGAGTGAAAGCGCAATGACGCAAATGGTAAAAGTGTGGGATGTTCCCACTCGCTTGTTTCACTGGACGCTGGTGATTCTGTTCGGCTGCATGTGGTATAGCGGCGAGCAGGGCGGCGATTGGCTGCAATACCATATCTGGTTCGGCTCCTGTCTTGCCAGCCTGTTGCTGTTTCGTTTGATCTGGGGCGTGATCGGCAGCCAGACCGCGCGTTTCAGCAACTTCATCAAGGGGCCGCGCAACATTGTCCGCTATCTGCGCGGCGAGCTGAGCGAGAACGAGCAGCCGGGTCACAATCCGCTGGGCGGCCTGATGGTGCTGGCGATGTTGCTGGCCTTGCTGGCCCAGGTGAGCACCGGCCTGTTCGCCGCCGACGTCGACAGCTATCTGTACGACGGCCCATTGGCCAAGCTGCTGAGCGGCGACATGGCCGAAGCCGCGACCTCGTTTCACAAGAGCTTTTTCAATGTGATTCTGGGCCTGGTCGGTCTGCACTTGCTGGCCATCATCGCTTACCGGGTGTTCAAGAAGAACAATCTGGTCAAGGCGATGATCACCGGCAACAAGGCCATCGCCGGCGATGTGCCGCGTTTGGCGTTCGCGCCCGCCATCATCGCGCTGGTGGCCCTGCTGGTGTCCAGCGGCGGCGTCTATGTGCTGTTGACGCGTTTGTAAGCGGCGGACCGCGGCGTCAGCGGGGCGAAAAGGGCGGGCATCCGCCCTTTTTTCATGGGCGTCGCTTATTTCTCCGGGCCGCGGAAAGCGTCGTGACAGGCTTTGCAGCTTTGCGCCACCGCGCCGTAGCTTTTCTTGATGGCGGCGAGCTCGCCGCCGCGGGCGCTCTGTCCCAGATCGGCGACCGATTTCAGGAACACGTCCTTGTCGGCCTGAAACTTGGCGGGCTGGCTCCAGATTTCCGGTTTGGCGCGGCTCTTGCCGCTGATGCTGTTGGCGGGGAAGTGATTGAAGGGCTCGGCGGCGATCTGTTGCAAGGCGTCGGCCTGACGGATGAAGGCGTCCTTCCGGTACGGATCCCGGCCGCGCACCACCGCGCCCATGGGCTCGAAGGCCAGCAATATTTTCTTGAAGGACTTGGTGCGGGTTTCGGCCGGCGTGTCGGCCAGCGCCAGCGGCGCCGCGACGGCGCCCAACAGCAATACGGTCAGCAGTTTTTTCATTCCGGGGTCTTCGGGGGTGGGGTCTGGCTGGGGGTGGGCAAGCAAACAGCCCGCTGGCGGGCGGGCTGCTGGGGTCGCGACGCGACGGGGCTCAGTCCTTGCGGAAGGCGTCGTGACAGGCCTTACAGGTTTTCTGGGTGGCGCCGAACTGCACCTTGATCGCGCCCAGATCGCCGGCGGCGGCCACTTGCTTCAGTTTGGCGGTGGCGGCCTTGTGGTTGTCGATGGCTTTTTGCCATTCGGCGGGCTTGCTCCAGATTTCCGGCTTGGCGTCGGTCTTGCCGGCGGTGCTGCCGGCCGGGAAGTGCTGCCACGGCTTTTGGGACAGGGCTTCCAGTTCGCCGGCGAGTTTGGCGAACTCGTCTTTGTTGTAAGGGGTTTCACCCTTCACCATCTTGCCCATGCCGCCTACAACCGGCTTGTATTGCTTGAAAACATCCTGGCGCTGCGCGATGGGATCGGCGGCGAAAGCCTGCCCGGCGAATACGGCGGCCACCACGGCCATCATCAGTGTTTTCATGTTATTTCCTTATATGAGCGATGAGGGATAAGCCATAAGCCTATCATGGACATTCTGGAGCACAAAGCTACCACGACCGACGGCCATGATAAACCGATGAATGATTAATCCTTGTGAATTCGATATGTTATACAGTAACATTGCGTCCTGATTAAACAAGCGGGTGTCCTGCATGGACCATCAAGCCTATCTGGCCGCGGCGGAGCGGCATTGCGAACGGCGCGGCAGCAAACTGACCGCATTGCGCCGTCAGGTGCTGGAGCTGGTGCTGCGTTACAGCGGGGTGGTCAAGGCTTACCAGGTTCTGGCGGATTTGCAGCAAGAGCGCGGCGCCGCCGCGCCGCCCACCGTCTACCGCGCGCTGGATTTCCTGGTGGAGCACGGTCTGCTGCACAAGGTGGACGCCTTGAACGGCTTCATCGTCTGCGATCATTTCGAATGCCAGCACGAAGGGCTGATCCTGGTCTGCGGCGATTGCGGCCAGGTGCAGGAGATCGACGCCGCGCCGGCCTTGAGTGCGCTGCGCCAGGCCGCGCAAGCGGTGGCTTTTTCCCTGTGTCCGCAAAACCTGGTGCTGACCGGCCGTTGCCAGTCTTGCAGCGCCTGAATCCAAGAATTCCCTGATCCATGAAAAAAACCATAGTCAATTTGTTCACCGGCTTTCTCGGGGTGGGCAAGACCACGGCGTTGCGCCATTTGATCGATCGTCGTCCCGCGCATGAAAAGTGGGCGATCATCGTCAACGAGTTCGGCGAGGTCGGCATCGACGGCGCGGCGCTGAGCCAGGACGAGCTGGCGGTGGCGGAAATCGCCGGCGGCTGCCTGTGCTGCGTGGCCGGACCGCAGATGACCGCCACGGTGGCGACCTTGCTGCGCCGCGAACGCCCGGACCGTCTGCTGATCGAGGCCAGCGGCCTGGCGCACGCGGCCGGCGTCATCGACGAGCTGCGCGCCAAGCCCTTGGGCGAGGCGCTGGAGGTGGGCGCGGTGCTCACCCTGGTGGACCCGCGCCAGTTCATTCAGCCGGACTATCATCGCCAGCCGCTGTACCGCGACCAGATTTCCATCGCCGACGTGCTGGTGGCCAACAAGATAGACACCGCCGACGTGCCGACGATGGAGGCTTTCCGTCGGCAGGTGGCGGCCTTGTTCCCGCCCAAGTCCTTGGTGGGCGAGGTGCGCAACGGCGAGCTGGATCCGGCCTGGCTGGACGCCGCCGCCGCGCCCAAGCCGCGTTACCGGCCGGCGGTGCCGGACGATGCCGCCGCGCAATGGCGTTCCATGGGCTGGACTTTCGAGCCGGAGCAGGCTTTCGACGGCGAGCGGCTGACCCGTTTCTTCGATGAGCTGCCCGCCTTGGTGCCGGGCCTGGTGCGCGCCAAGGGCGTGTTCAAAGTGCTGGACAGCTGGGTGTGGCTGAACTGGGCGGCCGGACAGTGGGGCGCGGCCCAGGTGTCCTGGAGACGCGACAGCCGCTTCGAACTGATCGCCGAGGATTTCGACGCCGCCGCGATCGAGAACACCTTGCGGAGGTGCTTCGAATGACGCCCAAACATCAACACACACACGCGCACCGGCACCTGACGCCGGACAATTTCAAAGCGCCGTTCAGCCTGCTGGCGCTGTCGGCCTGGCAGCGGCTGGGCCTGGCCGGCGCCGCGTTGGCGGTGCTCTGGTTCTTGGTGATCTGGGCTTTGCGGGAGGCGGCATGAGCGTCAGTCTGCAGAACCTGACGGTTTCCTATCAGCGCCATCCGGCGGTGCACCATGTCAGCGGTTGTTTCGCCGCCGGCGACGCCACCGCCATCTTCGGCCCCAACGGCGCCGGCAAGAGCACCTTGCTCAAGGCCATGATAGGCGCGTTGAAGCCGGACTCCGGCTCGGTGCAGCTGGGCGGCTTCCGGCGGCGGGACATTGCTTATCTGCCGCAGCAATCGGAGATCGACCGCTCCTTGCCGGTCAGCGTGCTGGACCTGGTGTGCACCGGGCTGTGGCACGACACCGGCGTGTTCGGCGGCGTCAGCCGCCGCGGCCGCGACCAGGCCTTGCTGGCCTTGGAGCAGGTGGGGCTGGCCGACTTTGCGCTGAGGCCGATCTCGGCGCTGTCCAGCGGCCAGTTCCAGCGCGTGCTGTTCGCCCGCATCCTGGTGCAGGACGCGCGGCTGATCCTGTTGGACGAACCGTTCAACGCGGTGGACGCCAAGACCACTTACGATCTGTTGGAGCTGGTGCGCCATTGGCGCGAGGAAGGCCGCACCGTGGTGGCGGTATTGCATGATTACGAGCAGGTGCGCGCGTATTTCCCGCACACCTTGTTATTGGCGCGCGAAGTGGTGGCCTGGGGCGATACCGCCGAGGTGTTGTGCGACGCCAATCTGAAACGCGCGGTGGACACCGCCGCGCATTGGCAATCCCAGGCCGCGGTCTGCGAAGTGGATGGAGCGCAAGCCTGATGCTGCACTTATACGATTTACTGGTGGCGCCGTTCGCCGAATTCGCCTTCATGCGCCGGGCGCTGGTGGGCTGCCTGGCCCTGGCCTTGGGCAGCGGCCCCATCGGCCTGTTCCTGGTGATGCGGCGCATGAGCCTGATGGGCGACGCAATGAGCCACGCGGTGCTGCCCGGCGCCGCGGTGGGTTTCATGATGGCAGGTCTCAGTCTGCCGGCGATGAGCTTGGGCGGTTTCTTCGCCGGCGTGCTGGTGGCCTTGCTGGCCGGCCTGGCCACGCGTTTCACCAGCATCAAGGAAGACGCCAGCTTCGCCGCCTTCTACCTGCTGTCTTTGTCCATCGGCGTCTTGCTGGTGTCGCGCGGCGGCAGCAATGTGGACTTGATGCACATCCTGTTCGGCTCGGTGCTGGCGGTGGACGACGCGGCGCTGTACCTGGTGGCCGGCGTCGCTTCCTTCACCCTGTTGGCGCTGGCCTTGATCTACCGCCCCTTGCTGCTGGAAAGCCTGGACCCGGTCTATCTGCGCGCCGTGGGCGCGCGCGGCGGCCTGTGGCACATGCTGTTCCTGATGCTGGTGGTGCTGAACCTGGTGGCCGGTTTCCAGGCGCTGGGCACTCTGATGGCGGTGGGCCTGATGATGTTGCCGGCGATTACCGCCCGCTTGTGGACCGAGCGCATCGAGGCCCTGCTCGGGCTGTCGGTGGCCATCGCCTTCCTGGCCGGCCTGGGCGGCCTCTTGCTGTCCTATCACTTCGAACTGCCTTCCGGGCCGGCCATCATTCTGCTGGCGGGCCTGGTCTATCTGCTGTCGCTGCTGTTGGCGCCGGTGGGTGGGGCTTTGCCGCGCTACATCCGCGCCCGGCATCTGGAATCCTGAACCCTTGATAAGGAAGTCGCCGATGAAGAAATCAATCATGGCCCTGTTGTTGCTGGGCCTGCCCTTGTCCGCCTGGGCCAAGCTGCCGGTGGTCGCCAGCTTCAGCATCGTCGCCGATATGACGCGCGAGATCGGCGGCGATCGCGTCGAAGTCTCCTCGCTGGTGGGGCCGGATCAGGACGCCCACGTGTTCCAGCCGTCGCCGGCCGACGTCAAGAAAGTGGCCGCCGCCAAGCTGCTGGTCACCAATGGCCTGGGCATGGAAGGCTGGATGGTGCGGCTGAGCAAGGCCGCTCATTTCAAGGGCGTGCAAGTGGAGGCGGGCAAGGGCATCAAGACCCGCGAAGCGGAAGACGAGGATCACCACGGGCACGACCACGGCCATGCCGGGCATGACCACGGGGCCGTCGATCCGCACGCCTGGCACGACCCCAAGCGCGTGCTGACCTATATCCGCAACATCGAGGCCGGCCTGAGCCAGGCGGACCCGGCCGGCAAGCCGGAGTACGCCCGCCGCGCCGCCGACTACGCGGCCAAGGTGAAGGAGATGGACGCCTGGGCGGCCAAGGCCTTCGCCGCCGTGCCCGCGGCCAAGCGCAAGATGCTGACCTCGCACGACGCCTTCGCTTATCTGGGCGAGCGTTACCAGCTGCAAGTGCTGGCCATCCAGGGCGTCAGCACCGAGTCCGAGGCGTCGGCCAAGGCGGTGGCGCGGCTGGTGCGTCAAGTGCGGCAGGAAAAAGTGGCGGCGGTATTCATGGAGAACATGACCGACAAGCGTCTGTTGGAGCAGCTGGCGCGCGAGGCCAAGGTGGCGATAGGCGGCAAGTTGTACGCCGATGCGCTGTCCGGCCCGTCCGGTCCGGCGCCCAGCTATTTGGCGATGTTCCGTTACAATGTGGACACCATTTTGAAATCGTTCAAATAAGCGTCCGCAGCAACTGCCAGGCGCCGATGCCCGCAACGACCAGTCCCGCCGTCAGGCGGACTGGTCGTTGTTGCATCCAGCGGCGCAAGCTATCGGCGAAAGCGCCCATCAGCAGGAGATTGGGCAAGGTGCCGAGCCCGAAGGCGAGCATGGCCAGCGCGCCGCCGGACGCGCTGCCGGTGGCCAGCGCCGACAGCGAGGCGCTGTAAACCAGGCCACAGGGCAGCCAGCCCCAGACCATGCCGGCCAGCAGCGCGGCTTGCGGCGAGCGGACCGGCAGCAGGGGGCCCAGCAGCGGCTGCAAGCGCCGCCAGATCGGCGCGCCCAGCCGTTCGATCAGATTGACCGCGCCGGACAGGCCGGCCAGGTACAGGCCCATGGCCACCAGCATCAGGTTGGCCAACAGCGCCAGCGCCAGTTGCAGGCCGCGGATGTCCAGCAGAGCGAGGCCGGTGGCGGCCAGGCCGCCCAGCAGCGCGCCTATCAGCGCGTAGCTGCCGACGCGTCCCAGATTGTAGGCCAGCATGATGCGCCAGCGGCTGGTCTCGGGGGGCAGATTCAGCGTCAGCGCGGCGACGATGCCGCCGCACATGCCCATGCAGTGGCCGCCGCCCAGCAAGCCCGCCAGAAACAATATCCACCCGCTCGTTTCAATCATGCCGCAACCTGTCTCAGAAAGCTCTATGGTAACAGAGTGGCGGCTCGCGCTTGCGCGCGCGGCGGTCATATTTGCTTTTGGCATTTATTGCCTTTATCAAAATTTTACTTGGCATCTCCTTAAAGAAAGTTATAAAAAAAATGATGGTCTAGCTGGCCGACTACTGGTCAAAAGGTCAGTTTGCAATGAGAATGCTGCTTTGGCTTCGGACCTATGCGCAATGGGTCCCCCGCTGAGGATCCAGGCGCTCGACCTGGTCAAAACATATGCATTAGCGATGTAATCCATGGGGATAGAGTGAGGAAAATATGGCCAAGTATCTGACACTTGAGCGGCTGGGCCAGTCAGCGATCGTGACTCTCAAAAACGCGCCGGCGAATTTGCTGACCACGGAGAGCCTGAATGAGCTGGCTACGACGATGCGGTCGCTGGATGCGGATCCGGCTGTGCGTTCGGTGGTGTTGACCGGGGCGGGCGACGCGTTTTTTTCCGCCGGCGCCGATTTGAAGCAATTCGCGTCCGGCGACGCGGCCGAGGCGGACAAGGTGTTCGACGCCTTCGCCGGCGCTTTGCGCAGTTTGCAGCAGTACCGCGGCGTCACGGTGGCCGCGATCAACGGCTACGCCCTGGGCGGCGGTCTGGAATTGGCGTTGGGCTGTGATTACATGGTGGCCGAGCGCGGCGCCAAGCTCGGGCTGCCGGAAGCCAAGGTGGGCATCATCCCGGCGGCGGGCGGCACCAAGACGCTGGCGGACAAGGTGGGCGTTTCCTGGGCCAAGCGCATTATTCTGGGCGGCGAAGTGGTGACGGCGGAGAAGGCCCTGACCATCGGGCTGATCGAGGAAGTGGTGGACCAGGGCTTCGCCAAGATCGTGGCGATCAGCCTGGCCAACAAAGTGGCGAACCAGGCGCCGGGCGCGGTGGCCGCCGCGCGTAGGCTGATCGAGGAGAGCGGCAATCTGACGCTGGCTCAGCATCTGGAGCGCGAGCGCGCCGCGGTGCGCCAGCTGATGGGCAGCGCGGAGCAGATCGAGGGCGTCAGCGCCTTTATCGCCAAGCGCAGCCCCAGCTGGGTCGAGTCCGGCGATGATTGAACGGTCCGCGTCCCATACAAAACCGCCTGCCGCCGTTTCGGCCGCAGGCGGTTTGTTTTGATGCCCGCATCTGTTCCGCCGGGCCGGGCGGGTCAGCGCAGTTGGCGCAACAGGAAGGCGTATTCCATGGCCGCGATATCGGCTTCCTGCTGATGGTTGGCGGCGGCGCCGTGCCCGCCCTCGGTGCGCTCGAAATACTGCACCGGGGCGCCCATCGCCTGCATGGCCGCGAACATTTTGCGGGCGTGGCCGGGATGAACCCTGTCGTCCAGCGTCGAGGTCATGAACAGGGTGGCCGGGTAACGCGCGTCCGCTTTCAGGTTCTGATAGGGCGAGTAACGGCGGATATAAGCCCAGTCTTCCGGTAAATCGGGGTTGCCGTACTCGTCCATCCAGCTGGCGCCGGCCAATAAGCGGTTGAAGCGGCGCATATCCAGCAGCGGCACCTGGCAGACCACGGCGTTGAACAGCTCCGGACGCTGGGTCAGCATCACCCCCATCAACAGGCCGCCGTTGCTGCCGCCCTTGATGCCCAGATGACGGGCGTCGGCCACGCCGCGTTTGGCCAGGTCTTCCGCGATGGCGGCGAAGTCGTCGTAGGCGTTCTGGCGCAGCTGTTTGCGCGCCGCCTCGTGCCAGGCCGGACCGTATTCGCCGCCGCCGCGGATATTGGCCAGCGCGTAGACGCCGCCGCGCTCCAGCCAGGCCTTGCCCAGCGCGCCGTTGTAGCGCGGGGTCAGCGACACTTCGAAGCCGCCGTAACCGTACAAGAGCGTGGGGTTGGAGCCGTCCAGCTTGATGTCTTTGCGGCTGACCAGGAAATAGGGCACGCGGGTGCCGTCGCGAGAGGCGGCGAACCACTGTTGGATGCGGTAGGGGCCGGCGTCGAAAAAGCCGGGCTGCTGTTTCAGCGTCCGGCGCTCATCGCTGCCGGTTTCGGCCAGGGCCAGCGTCGGCGGCGTCAGAAAATCGGTGAAGCTGTAGAAATAGCGGTTGTCGCGGTCGGGATCGACCGCGCGCACGCTGATGCTGCCGAAGCTGGGCGTGGCCACCGGGCGCGACCGCCATTGGCCGTCCACGACCTTCCATTCCATTAAGCGACTGCCGACATTGTCCAGCATGGTCAGCAGCAAGCTGTCGCGAGTGGACGTCTGCTCCGCCAGCGAGACGGCGGCGCTGGGCTCGAACAGGGGGCTGAAGCCGCGTTCGTCGGCCAGGTAGGCGTCGGCCTTGATGGCCAGCAAGGAGCCGCCGCGCCAGGTCTTGCCGCCAGCGGTCCAGTCTTGCTTGGGCGTCAACAGCAGCCAGTCGCCGAAGAAATCGACGCCGACATGGTCGGGCTTGTCCAGCTTGCGCCATTTTCCATCCACCAGCAGCCGCGCCTCGGTGCTGAAGAAAGTGGGCGCGCGCGTGATCAGGTCGTAGCGGCGGCCTTGGGCGTCTATCCTGGCCGCGTGCACGGCGACGTCGGCCTGCTGGCCTTCGAACACGGTTTGCGCTTCGGCCAGCGGCTGGCCGCGGCGCCAGGTCTTGACGACGCGGGGATAGCCGGAGTCGGTCAGCGACCCGGGGCCGAAGTCGCTCATCACATAAAGGGTGTCGCGGTCCTGCCAGCTGACTTCGCTCTTGGCTTCGGGCAGTTGGAAGCCGTCCTTGACGAAGGCCTTGGCGGCCGGGTCGAATTCACGCACCACCGCGGCGTCGCCGCCGCCGCGGCTTAAGCGCAGCAGGCAGCGTTCCTGATCGGGGCGCAGGCAGTCGGCCCCTTGCCACACCCAGTTTTCCCCCTCGTCCTTGGCCAAGCGGTCCAGGTCCAGCACGGTTTCCCATTGCGGCGCGGCCTTGCGGTATTCGTCCAGTGTGGCGCGTCGCCACAGCCCGCGCGGGTGGTCTTTGTCGCGCCAGAAGTTGTAGTAGAGCCCGCCTATCTTCTCCACGGAGGGGATGCGGTCGTTGGAGTCCAGGATGGTCAGCAGTTCGCGGCGCAGCGCCGGGTAGTCGGTTTGCCGGCCGAGGTCCTGGCGCGTGTTTTCGTTTTGCCGGCCGACCCAGGCCAGCGCTTCCTTGCCTTGAATCTCCTCCAGCCATAGATACGGGTCTTGCGCGGCATTCGCCGCGGCGCAGAGCGCGAGCAGGGCGAAGGACAGTGGGGTGCCTAAGGTTTTCATCCGGACGGGTTTCCCTTAATTCAGCCAATGGCTGTAGACAGTGGATTTGTTTTGATGTGTCCGAATACTGTAACGTCCGAGAATTTGTTTGTCATCAAGCGCCGCGCGGGGGGAGAAGACGAACGGCGGCCATGTCTAGACGTGGCCGCCGTTGGCGGGGAGGGCGAGGGGCGGGGCCTTGGCAGCCGTTCACGGTAGGCTGCGCGGCCTAGGGCGCGACTCGGTGCGTGCCGCATTCGGAATGCTCATGCGTCCCATGAGCAAGGCCGCTTTTTCAGCGCTTGCTTTCAGCAGGTCACGCCCCTGCGCGCGGCTTTGAACAGGCGCTTAGCAGCCGTCCAGCCCGCACATCGGCGGCAGCTCGGCCGAGCCTGAGAGGGTGGCGGCGCCGAGTTGCGCCAGGTGCTGGCTGAACATGTCCGGCTTGCCCAGATAGGAGCCCATATCCAGGGCTTGGAAGCGGCCGCCCACTTCCAGCGCCGCGGACGGGAAGCCGCGCAAGCCCAGGCGGGTCATCAGCCGGCGGCTGTGGTCTATATGCTCGACGCTGCGCGCCAGACCGCCGACGTAGGCGTCGGCGAAGCGGTCGGCGGACACGCCCAATTCGGCCGCTAGCCGGGCGAGCACCGCGATGTCGGCGATCTCAAGCCCGTGCAGGTAATGAGCGGCTTGCACGCGGGCCAGCATGGTCTGCGGCGCAATGCCCAGTTCCGGCGCGGCCAGGACGGCTGCGATGGGCGGCGTCGAGTCCAAACGCGCCTCGCTGCGCAGCAAGCCGTCGAAGTAGGCGTCGCCGAAGGGCTGGCCGCTGAGGGCGGCGATGCGGTGATCGTGCGGCATCACGTAGCCGCGCCACTCCAGGTTCATGCGGCGGTTGTGCGGCGCGCTGAGCATGCCGCCGCCGTGCAGCGCCAGTTCGACTTCCGGCCGCGCCGCGGCCGCCAGCAGCAGCGGCGAAGCGCCGTAGCACCAGCCGCACAGCGGATCGTAAAAGTAGTGCAGCCGGATCGTGGAGGCGCTTACCATTTCATCTCGCCCTTATTGACCTTGGCGCCGATCTCCAGCGTCATGTCTTCGCCCGCTTGCGGGAAGGCTTGCTTCATCGCCTGGATCAACTGGGCGCTATTGGCCGATTTGGCCAGATTCAGTTCGAACTGCTGCAAGTACCGGCGGGTGAAGCGCACGGCGCTCAGATCGGTTTTGTCGCCCGCCTGCATGTGGCCGGGGACTACGATTTCCGGTTGCAGCGCTTCCATTTCGTCCAGCTGCTTGATCCAGGCCTGGCGTTCGGCCGGGCTCTGGGTGTCCGCGGTCCAGACGTGCATGCTGGGCGCGGTGACGCCGACATTGCCGACAATCGCGCGCAGGGACGGAATCCACACATAGCCGCGGTGCGCCAGCACGCCGCGCGCGCCCTTGATTTCCAGCGCCTTGCCTTCCAGTTCCAGACGTTCGTCTTTCAGCGCTTCGGGCAGCAGCGGCGCGCTGGGCGCGTTGACGCCCATTTGCGGGCCCCAGTAAGCGAGCTTGCCCTGGATATTGGCCTTGATCTTGGCCAGGGTCGGGCCGTTGCTGAGCACTTGGGCCTGCGGGAAGATCTTCTTCAGTTCGGCGGCGCCGAAGTAGTAGTCGGGATCGGCCTGGCTGATATAGATGGTTTTCAGTTGCTTGCCGCTGTCCAGCACCTTGGCGGCGATGCGGTGGGCGTCGGCGCGGGTGAAGCCGGTGTCGATCAGGATGGCGTCTTTCTCGCCGCTGACCAGGACCGAGCTGACATTGAAGCTATTGCCGTCGGCGTTGTAGATGGACAGTTTCAGCGGCGCGGCGACGGCGGCCGTTGCCGCCAGGGTCAGGGCGCCGGCGATCAGGGTTTGGCGGAACATCGATTCATTCTCCATATGGCCCGGCTTCTATCGCCGGCGGTGAGTAGGCTGGATTTCGACGCTCACTATAAAACGCGCGCTTAATGGGAATAAACCATCTAAATCGCAATAAATTGTTGCTTGTTTCGATCTAATTGGTCGGAGCCTCAGGGGCTTTCCATCGTCTACTCAGGCGCTGGGCCACGACGGGGGAGGGGATGGACGCTTGTTCAGACCGGCTCCAGGGATCGCGGGCAAGGGCGAGAGCTTGGGCGGCGTCTTAGACAGTTGCAGCCAAGACGGACTGAATGGGCTATGTTTCAGCCATAAAAGCGCGGAGGCCGGAATGTCGGATGGGCGCTGTAGGCGATGGCCCTGTTCTTGCTTGATGTTTGATGCGCCGCGGCATGCAATTTTTGTCGACTTGGGGCGCTATTTTGGGAGATTGTATCCATTCGAATCGCGAAAGCGAGCGAATGTTGTAATGCGAATTCTTTGATGGGCGTCTTTTCGAAAGCGAACATATTTTGCGCCGAAGCATGATCAAAATCTGAAAAACGACCTGCTGGCCCAGGGTTTTCCTTTATCCGGAGAAATTCAAAATTTCTTTGGCCGGTTTCGTCTTGTTTTTTGAAAAAACGCATGAAAAACAATGTGTTATATTGTTTTTAAATGGGCTTGATTTGGTGCCGTTTTAACCAATCTTTAAGATTGACAGTCGCTGGAATCCGCCTACATAATCCGTTCGCCTGTCTGACAGAATCCAAATAATCAAGGCTCGTCCGGGCACTCAAGAACAGGCAGCAGCCAATAAGAGGGGAAACCCCGCAAGCTGCCGGTCGTCAATACAAAGGAGATCTCCCAACGTGGACATTTTTCTGCAACAAATCCTGAACGGTCTCGTTCTGGGTAGCATTTATGCGTTGATCGCATTGGGCTACACCATGGTGTACGGGATCATGGGGCTCATCAACTTCGCCCACGGCGAAGTGGTGATGTTCGGCGCCATGGTCACCATCTCCGTCGTCAACGCCTTGTCCGGTTCCGGCCTGCCCGGTCCCGCCCTGGTGCTGATTGGATTGCTGGTGGCGATTGCGGCCTGCATGCTGCTGGGCTTCACCGTAGAGCGCATCGCTTACCGCCCGCTGCGCGGCAAGCAAAGACTGGCGCCGCTGATCACCGCGATCGGCCTGTCCATCGTGCTGCAGCAGGTGGCCATCCTGATCTGGGGCCGCAACTACATTCCCTTCCCGCAAATCCTGGACCACGACGTGGTGTCCTTCTTCGGCGCCAGCATCACCAAGCTGCAGATCACCATCATCGTGCTGTGTCTGGTGATCATGGCCGGCCTGCTGCTGATGGTGGAGCGCACCAAGCTGGGCCGCGCGATGCGCGCCACCAGTCAGAACCCGGCGGTGGCCGGCCTGATGGGCGTCAACGTCAACACCATCATTTCCGCCACCTTCGTCATCGGCTCCAGCCTGGGCGCGGTGGCCGGCGTGATGGTGGCCACCAACTACGAGCAAGCTCATTACTATATGGGCTTCATGATAGGTCTGAAGGCCTTCACCGCCGCGGTGCTGGGCGGCATCGGCAATCTGGGCGGCGCGGTGGCCGGCGGCTTGCTGCTGGGCATCATCGAAAGCCTGGGCGCCGGCTATATCGGCACGCTGACCGGCGGCTTCCTCGGCTCCAACTATCAGGACATCATCGCCTTCATGGTGTTGATCATGGTGCTGATTTTCCGTCCGTCCGGCCTGCTGGGCGAAAAGATGGCCGACCGTGCCTGATCCTGGAGACGACATATCATGACCATGGCACTCAATATCAACAAGATGGACACCGGCAAGAAAGTCGGCCTGTTCGTGCTGTCCGCGGTGGCGATGGCGGTACTGCCTTTCCTGGTGGGCGGCCTGCTGGGCAACTCCTGGGTCCGCATCGTCGACTTCGCCTTGCTCTACGTGATGCTGGCGTTGGGCCTCAACATCGTGGTGGGCTTCGCCGGCTTGCTGGACTTGGGCTTCATCGCCTTCTACGCGGTGGGCGCCTACACCTTCGCCTTGCTGGGCTCGCCGCATTTCGGCCTGCATCTGCCGTTCTACATCACCATCCCCTTGGGCGCGGTGCTGGCGGCTTTCTGCGGCATCTTGCTGGGCACGCCGGTATTGCGGCTCAAGGGCGACTATCTGGCCATCGTGACGCTGGGCTTCGGGGAGATCGTGCGCATCTTCATGAACAACTTGAACACCCCGGTCAACATCACCAACGGTCCGCAGGGCATCAACCTGATCGATCCGATCAAGGTGGGCGGCGTATCGCTGGGCGAGACGATGGAGCTGTTCGGCCTGAGCTTCCACAGCGTTTATCTCTACTACTATCTGTTCCTGGCGCTGACCGTGGGCGTGGTGATCATGGCCTGGCGCTTGCAGCATTCGCGCATCGGCCGCGCCTGGGTGGCCCTGCGCGAAGACGACATCGCCGCCGCGGCGATGGGCATCAACATCCGCAACATCAAGTTGCTGGCCTTCGCCTTGGGCGCCTTGTCCGGCGGCGTGGCCGGCGGCCTGTTCGCGTCCTTCCAGGGCTTCGTGTCGCCGGAATCGTTCAGCCTGCTGGAATCCATCATGATTCTGGCGATGATCGTGCTGGGCGGCATGGGTCACATCCCGGGCGTGATTCTCGGCGCCGTGGTGCTGACCATCGCGCCGGAGATCCTGCGCGAAGTGATAGGCCCGCTGCAGATGAAAACCTTCGGCAAAATGCTGATCGATCCGGAAAACGCCCGCATGCTGTTGTTCGGCTTGGCGATGGTGGTGATGATGCTGGTGCGGCCGGAGGGCATGTGGCCGTCCAAGCGCCGTAAAGCCGAGTTCCGTGACGATAGAGAAGCCGCAGGGCAGAAAGGTTGAGCCATGGCTGAAGTTTTGCTGAAGATAGAAGGCATCCATAAACGCTTTGGCGGCCTGCACGCGCTCAACAACGTGGCGCTGACCATCAACAAGGGCGAGATTTACGGCCTGATCGGCCCCAACGGCGCGGGCAAGACCACGCTGTTCAACGTGTTGACCGGCTTGTATGTGCCGGACGAAGGTGCGTTCGAGTTCGACGGCCACAATCTGTTCCAACAGAAGCCGCACGTGGTGGTGGCCGCCGGCATCGCCCGCACCTTTCAGAACATCCGTCTGTTCGCCGAAATGACGGCCTTGGAAAACGTGATGGTGGGGCGTCACATTCGCTCCAAGGCCGGCGCCTTGGGCGCGGTGCTGCGCGACAGACGCACCATGGCAGAAGAAAGGGCGATCACCGACAAGGCCTGGGAACTGCTGGAATACGTGGGCATCGCCGATGTGGCGCATGAGCGCGCCCGCAACCTGTCCTACGGCCATCAGCGCCGACTGGAAATCGCGCGCGCGCTGGCCACCGAGCCCAAGCTGCTGGCGCTGGACGAGCCGGCCGCCGGCATGAACCCGCGCGAGACCGAGGAACTGAAGACCCTGATGTCCAAAATCCGCGCCGGAGGCGTGACGGTGCTGCTGATCGAGCACGACGTCAAACTGATGATGGGCTTGTGCGACCGCATTGCGGTGCTGGACTACGGCAAGAAGATTGCCGAAGGCGTTCCCGAAGAGGTGCGCAAGAACCCGAAAGTGATTGAGGCCTACCTGGGAGCGGCACACGCATGAGCATTTTGGAAGTCAAAGACCTGCAAGTGGCCTATGGCGGCATTCAGGCGGTCAAGGGCGTCGATTTTCACATCGAGCAGGGCGAGTTGGTGACCCTGATCGGCGCCAACGGCGCCGGCAAGACCACCACGCTGAAAACCCTGGTGGGCATGGTGAAAAAATCCGGCGGCAGCATTCGTTACGACGGCAAGGACATCTCCACCATCGCGCCGCACAACTTCGTGCGCCACGGCCTGGCCATGGTGCCGGAGGGCCGCGGGGTGTTCGCCAAGCTGACGGTGGAAGAGAACCTGCTGATGGGCGCTTATTATCGCGACGATAAGGCCGCGATCCTGAGCGAAGCCGAGCGGGTGTACGAGTTGTTCCCGCGTCTGAAGGAGCGGCAGAAGCAACTGGCCGGCACCTTGTCCGGCGGCGAACAGCAGATGGTAGCCATGGGCCGCGCCATGCTGTCCAAGCCCAAGCTGCTGTTGCTGGACGAACCGTCCATGGGCCTGGCGCCCATCATCGTGGAGAAGATCTTCGAGATCATCCAGATGGTGGCCAAGGAAGGCGTGACCATGCTGCTGGTGGAGCAGAACGCCAAGCTGGCGCTGGAAGTGTCGCAGCGCGGCTATGTGATGGAAAGCGGCCGCATCACCATGAGCGGCCAGGCCAAGGATCTGCTCAACGACGAGCGCGTGCGCAACGCCTATCTGGGCGAGTGAGTTCGCCGCGCGTCGCCAAACCCCGGACTTGTCCGGGGTTTTTTGCTTTCAGAGCGCGGCGTCGATGGCGGCTTGCAACATGGCCTGCACGCCTGGATGCTGCAGCCGGCGGCGGTTGGCGATGGCGTAATAATGCTCCCAGACCCCGTCGACCTCGCCCAGCGCCTGCGGCGCGTTCGCGTCGCCGCCGCTGGGCGCCGTGCTGGGAAACAGGCCGAAGCCTTGGCGGCCGAAGGCGTCCAGCAAAGCGCCGTCGTCGAACTCCGCGACGATGTCCGGCTTGATCCGGCGCTCCTCGAACCACTGGTCCAACTGGCTGCGCAGCACATGATGGCGGCTGGGCAAGAGCATGGGCGCCTGGTTCAGGCTGGCGGGGAAGCCTTCGGCGTAGCGCCGCCACAGTTCGGCCGCGCCGGCTATCATCACCGGGCAGCGCATCAGCAGCCAGGATTGAAAAGGCTGCGATCCGCCGGCCGCCATTGGGCGGTCCGCCAGCACCACGTCCAGCCGGTGGCGGGTCAGGTCGGCCAGCAACTCGTCGAAATCGCCTTCGCCGCATTGCAGCCTGACCTTGGCGTCCAGCCGTAGCGCCGGTTCCAGCAGCTTGAGCGCGATGGCCTTGGGCAGCACGTCCGAGATGCCCGCCGCCAGGCGGATGGTCTTGTCCAGCTGCGCGTCTTCCAGCGTTTCCTGCAATTCCTCGCCCAGCATGAAGATCTGATCGGCGTAGCGCAGCGTCACATGGCCGGCCTCGGTCAGAACCAGCTGGCGTCCCTGTTGTCGGAACAAGGTTCGCTCCAGGCTCTGTTCCAGCCGCGAAATCTGGCCGCTGACGGTTTGAGCGCTGACGCCCAATTGTTCCGCCGCGCGGGTGACGCCGCCGGCGTGGGCGACCGCCCAGAAGTAATGCAGATGCTTGAAGTTGATCCGTTCGGACATAATGGTTCGAAAAAACTTGATGTATTTTCTGATTATATTTGATTTTTTCCGAGGGACGCAGCGTCTAGAATGCACTGTGTCGGGCGTTCCTCGGAATGCCGTCGAATTCAACGCAAGGGCCAACACCATGAAACGAGTCATCCTATTAATCGCCACCAACATCGCCGTGATGGTGGTGCTGAGCATTGTGGCCAGCTTGTTGGGGCTGAACCGCTTCATGACGGGCAACAGCCTGAACCTGGGCACGCTGCTGGGCTTCGCCGCGGTGATGGGTTTCGGCGGGGCCTTCATCTCGCTGATGTTGTCCAAGACCATGGCCAAGTGGAGCACCGGCGCGCGGGTGATCGAAACCCCGAGCAACGACACCGAACGCTGGCTGGTGCACACCGTGCAGAAGCTGGCCAGCCGCGCCAATCTGCCGATGCCGGAAGTGGCGGTGTACGAGGGCGAGCCCAACGCCTTCGCCACCGGCCCGAGCAAATCCAACTCGCTGGTGGCGGTGTCCACCGGTCTGCTGGCCTCGATGACGGAAGAAGAAGTGGAAGCGGTGCTGGCGCACGAAATCGCCCATATCCAGAACGGCGACATGGTGACGCTGACGCTGATCCAGGGCGTGGTCAACACCTTCGTGTTCTTCCTGGCGCGCGTGGTCGGCTATTTGGTGGACAACTTTTTGCGCCGCAACGACGAAGAATCCAGCGGCCCGGGCATTGGCTATATGGTCACTGTGATCGTCTGTGAGATCGTGTTCGGCATCCTGGCCTCCGCCATCGTGATGTATTTCTCGCGTCAGCGCGAATTCCGCGCCGACGCCGGCGCGGCCACCCTGCTGGGCGGCGCGCGTCCCATGGTCAACGCCTTGCGCCGTCTCGGCGGCGTCGCCGCCGGCGACCTGCCGCAGAATATGGCGGCCTCCGGCATCTCCGGCGGGCGCGGCGGCCTGATGGCGCTGTTCTCCAGCCACCCCAGCATCGAGGAGCGCATCGGCGCGCTGGAACACGGTCGTTAAGCTTTGATCCGCCTCCGCGGCAGCGGAGGCGGCTGATGTGAATTCAGGCCCCGGGGCGGCTCGCTCGGCCCGGGGCCTTTCTATTGCCTAAAGGAATGCTTATGGAATGGTTGAGCGCCGGCTTCGCCGGCTACCCCTTGTGGGTGTGGTTGATGTTCATGGCGATTGTGCTGGCTCTGCTGGCTTTCGATCTGGGCGTGCTGCACAAAGAGGAAAAGGAGATCGGGGTCAAGGAAAGCCTGATGCTGTCGGCTTTCTACATCGGCGTCGGCCTGGCCTTCGGCGGCTGGATCTGGTGGTATCAGGGCGCGGACGCCGGCATGCAGTATCTGACCGGCTATGTGGTGGAGAAGTCGCTGTCCATGGACAATGTCTTCGTGATGTCGCTGATCTTCTCCAGCCTGGCGGTGCCGCGCTTGTACCAGCACCGGGTGCTGTTCTGGGGCATTCTCGGCGTGATCGTGATGCGGGCCTTGATGATAGGCCTGGGCGCGGCGCTGGTGGCGCAGTTCCAGTGGGTGCTGGTTTTGTTCGGCCTGTTCCTGATCGCCACCGGGATCAAGATGCTGTTTTCCGACGACGAGCACGCGCCCATCCAGGAAAACCGCATGTACCAATGGCTGCGCGGCCACCTGCGGCTGACGCCGGACTTGCACGGCAAACAGTTTCTGGTGCGCGGCGAGGCGCATGGCTTGGCTCGCGGCTGGTGGGCGACGCCGCTGCTGTTGGCGCTGATCATGGTGGAGAGCGCCGACCTGGTGTTCGCGGTGGACAGCATCCCGGCCATCTTCGCCATCACCCAGGACCCGTTCCTGGTCTACACCTCCAACATCTTCGCGATCCTGGGTCTGCGCGCGCTGTACTTCGCGCTGGCGGCGATGGTGCATCGCTTCCATTATCTGAAGTACGCCTTGTCGCTGGTATTGGTGATGATAGGCGTCAAAGTGGGTCTGGTGTTCTTCAACGACGTGGGCTGGGTGACGTTCAAGATCCCCACCGCCTGGTCCTTGGCGGCGACGCTGGGTCTGTTGCTGGCGGGCGTGCTGTATTCGCTGCACAAGACGCGAGATCAGAACCCCAACGATTGAGGCGGACGCATAAGTTCGCGCCGGAGCAGGGCTCCGGCGGGCAAGGGAAACCGGCCATGCGCAATGCGCGTGGCCGGTTTTTTGTAAACCTTCTGTAAACCTCTCTCATTTGGCCACGATTTCTCCCTCAGCCCGGCGGGCGGGCGCGGTATCCTTAGAGCCGCTAACCAAACCTCGCAGAGAAGCTGAGCCTAGACGCGCCGACGCAGGCAGTACAAGTTGTACGGCCAGGAGGCGCAAGGCAGGATCAGGGCTTGGGTTAGCGGGTCTTATAATAAAGCCGCAATGGAGGTGAGCTGTTATGACTGTCGAAGTGCCAAGATTGCTGGTGGTGGATGACGACCCCGACCTGCGCGACCTGCTGCGCGACTACCTGGGCAAGCAGGGTTTCGCCGTCGACGCCGTCGGCGACGGCCAGGCCATGCATCAGGCGATTGCCGCGCAGAACTACAATATGTTGATTCTGGACCTGATGTTGCCGGGCGAGGATGGCCTGACCCTGTGCCGCAATCTGCGCGAGCGCTCCTGCATGCCCATCCTGATGCTGACCGCGCGCGGCGACGAACTGGACCGCATCATCGGCCTGGAAATGGGGGCCGACGATTATCTGACCAAGCCGTTCAGCCCGCGCGAGCTGCTGGCGCGGATCAAGAGCATTTTGCGCCGGGTGTCGGATCAGCCGGCGAACGCGGCCAGCGTGCGCCGGCTGCGTTTCGCCGGCTGGACGCTGGACCTGAACGCCCAGCATCTGCTGGACGAGGCCGGGGTGGTCACTCCGCTGTCCGGCGGCGAATTCAAACTGCTGCAGGCCTTGGCGGAAAACGCCAACGCGGTGATGTCGCGCGATCAACTGATGGAGGCGATGAACGGCAAGGAGGCCGGACCGTTCGACCGCACCGTCGACGTGATGATAGGGCGGGTGCGCCGCCGGCTGGGCGAGGACGCGCGCGAGCCCGTGCTGCTCAAGACCATACGCAGCGGCGGCTATATGCTGGCCTGCGAGGTGGAAGCCTTGCGATGAGGTGGTTGCCGCGCACATTGTATGGCCAGATTTCGCTGACGCTGGTGGGGGGCTTGCTGCTGGCCAACGCCTTGGGCATTTATTTCATTCTCAGCGACCGCGACCGCTTGAGCAATTCCTTGCGCGTGCAATACACCGCGCAGCACATCGCCGACATCGTCAATCTATTGGACGAGTGTCCAAGCAAATATCGGGAACAGGTGATTTCCGCCCTGAACCAGCCCACGCTGCTGGTGCGCATGGACCGGTTCTGGGAGCAGCCAGAAAATACGCTGAGCCGGCATGGCCGCTCGTTTCAGCAATTGATCAAGCGCGACCTGATCAAGCCTTATCAGCTGCAGGTGTTGTCCAAGCAGCAGGACTCGTCGGCAGGCGGCCGCGCGGCCTTGATCGATAGGGTGGGCGGGCTGGGGATGAAAAATTTCACGCCCACGCGGGACGCCGGCCTTGCCGGCTCCATCGTCGGCGAAGAACTGACCGCCCTGGGCCCGCTGGCCGAATTCAAGACCCATCTGGCCACGGTGCAGGCCAGGCTGAGCGACGGCACGGTATTGACCTTCAACGCCTCGCGGCCCATTTCGCTGGCCGATCAGCCCATCCGCATCCTGGCCTGGCTGCTGCTGGTGGCCTTGACCGCCGCTATTCTGGGCGCCTGGGCGGTGCGGCAGCTGATCCGGCCGCTGGGCCTGTTCGCGCAGGCGGCCCGAGGCCTGGCCAGCAATCTTAATCAGGCGCCCTTGCCGGAAACCGGCTCCGAAGAAGTGGCGGAAGCCGCCCGAACCTTCAATCGGATGCAGACCGAGCTGCAGCGCCTGCTGAAAACCCGCAATCAGATGCTGGCCGGCGTGTCGCACGATCTGCGTTTGCCCATCACCCGTATCCGTCTGCGCCTGGAAGGGTTGGCCGAGTCGTCGGAAAAGCAGGCGATAGAGCGCGACCTGCTGGAAATGGACCAATTGATCAACGACTCGCTGACCTATCTGCGCGGCGGCTGCGGCAGCGAGCAGGTGGTGAAGCTGAATCTCAACGCTTTGCTGGAAAGCGTGGTGGAGGATATGGAGGCTTTCGGCGCCGACATCCAACTGCACAGCGAAGCGGTGGCGCCGGTCGCCGGCAAGGTCGGCGCCTTGCGCCGTTGCCTGGGCAATCTGCTGGAGAACGCGCGCCGTTACGGCGGCGCGGGGATCGAGGTCAGCCTGCGGCAGCGGGGAGACTGGGTGGAAGTGCGGATTCAGGACCAGGGGCCGGGCATCGCCGAGGCGGAGCTGGAACGGGTGATGGAGCCTTATGTCCGCTTGGAGGATTCCAGGGCGCGCCATACCGGGGGCAGCGGCCTGGGCCTGGCCATCGCGCGGGCGATTGCGCGCGACCATGGCGGCGATCTCAAACTGAACAACCGGCCTCAGGGCGGTTTGTGCGTGAAACTGAGTTTGCCGGCCGGACATTGAACGCATTGATCTTGTGGCGAGCCGCGCTAGCGCGGCTTTTTTTGTCCGTTCGCCGGGCTGCGATGAGAGAGGGGGCGGGTGAGCGGCTTTGTATCTGCCGAATTCTCAAAATTTACGATGTGTTCACACTCTATTTACATTAAAGCCGTATTGTAAATGGACATTTACAAAGTGATTGATTACAATCAGTGTCAGAATTCACTGATACAGATTCTTTTTCGCTTCTTTGAATTCGAGTCAAGTCTATCCAATCTTCAGCCCGCCGCGTGCGGGCATTTTTTTGCTCAAATGCTTGTGGTTAATGAATTTTAACAAGTTGAGAGTGAAACTTCGCCTGAGTGTTTCAGTCTGATTGCCTGAAGTCTGATGTTGTTTTTTTGACACTACTGTTGTTTAATGACCACAAGTTTGCATGGCTAGTTGCAAATGTGAAACACAGCAACTAGTATTCGCTCACTTCCTAAGTAAACAAGAAGGATAGCCACATCATGAAAAAAAGTCTGATCGCTCTGATGGTTGCCACTCTGCCGGCAGCCGCTTTCGCCGACGTAACCGTGTTCGGTACCATCAAAGGTGGTGTTGAGTACGTTGATAACGCCTCCAACAAGCAAACCAATATCGACGACCTGGGTTCCCGTATCGGTTTCAAAGGCAATGAAGATCTGGGCAATGGCCTGAAAGCCATCTGGCAAGTTGAAACCGGCTTCGGCATCGACGGCCAGAGCCGCACCGGCGAAAGCAGCGGCACCTTCGGCAGCCGCGAATCCTTCGTGGGTCTGTCCTCCAACTTCGGTACTTTCCGTCTGGGTCACCTGGCCAACTACGGCGAGTCCGACATGGCTCAAGTTAACCCGTGGGAAAGCAGCAGCAACGCGCTGCAACTGAACGCCTTCACCCGCGGCGACGGCTATGTTAAGAACGCCGTGCGTTTCGACACCCCGGAATTCGCCGGCTTCCAAGCCGCCTTCCTGTACGGCACCAAGGAAGACAAGAGCAACGCTGCTGCTAACAAAGACCGCGAGACCTACAACCTGGGTCTGTCCTACGAGAACAGCGGCTTCTTCGGTAAGTACCAGTACATCCACGAAAGCCCGGTTACCGTTGGTCTGAACGCTAGCAGCAAGGCCAACAACAAGCACCGCATCGAAGCCGGCTACAACGCCAACAACATCTTCGTGGCGCTGGGCTACCGTAACGACAAGGGCGACGCTACTGTTACCCCGGGTTACTTCCTGTCCAATTCCGAGGCTGCTACCGATGGTCGCAAGTACGAATCGCAAGAATACGCGCTGACCGCTGGCTACCAGATCGGCGCCTTCATGCCCAAGTTCACCTACGCTCAGTCCAAAGACGTGAAGATTGACGGCGTGAAGCAAAACGATAGCGGCTACAAACAGTACCTGCTGGGCGTTGATTACAGCCTGTCCAAGCGCACCGTGGTTGGCGCTCAGTACGGCGAAATCAAGATGGACGGCAACGCCAAGGCTATGGTCAGCAACGGTGTTAACACCGACAAGATCAAGGCCTTCGGTCTGAACGTCGTACACAAGTTCTAAGCGTTACGGGCTAGACGTAAAGCTGCGAACAGTTTGGAATGCCGCCCCTGGCAACAGGGGCGGCATTTTTCATGTCCGGCGCTCGGCAAGCGGCTCGCCGTGGGCGGCGACGAGGTCGTCGACGAAGGCCTGCAGCGTCGGATTGGGATGGCCGCGTTTGCGGGTGACCAGTTGGAATTCGGCCAGGTAGCGCCAGCGCGCCGGGTCCAGCGCTCGCAGCAAGTCCCGCTCCGCCAGCGGCGCGGCATAGTGTTCCGGCAAAAAGCCCAGATGACGGCCGGACAGAATCAGGGCGGCGATCGCCTCCATATTGTCGGCGCGGGCGTTGATGCGCCAATCCGCCACCGGCAGCCCGGTATCCGGCAGCGGATAGCTACGCCAGGCCCAGTCGTGGGCGGCCAGCTCGGCGGGGCCAAGCGCGCCGGCCTGCGGGAACAGCGGATGGTCGCGGCCGCAGTAGGCCAGCTGCCGTTCGACGAATAGCAGCCGGTACTCCAGTTGGGGCGCGCGATGCCAGCAATAGCCGATGCCCAGATGAATCCCGCCCGACAGCAGCGCTTCCTCCAGGCCGCCCGGCGGCAACATGGACAGAATCAACTCCACCGCTTGCGGCCGCGCGCGAAAGCGCCGGATCGCCGCCGACAGCCGCGCATTGGCGCCCAGGGCGGTATGGCCGATCACGCCGATGCGCAATTGCCCGACCAACTGCCGGTCCAGTTGGCGGGCTTCCCGACAGAACAATTCCATCGATTCGGACAACTGCCGGCTGGCGGCCAGCAGGCGCTCGCCCTTGGCGGTCAGCGCGAAGCCGCCGCGGCCGCGCTCGCACAGCCTATAGCCCAGCCGGGTTTCCAGCGCCGCCAGCTGATTGCTGATGGTGGACTGACTGATGTTCAGTGTGCCCTGCGCGGCGGAGACGCCGCCAGCCTCGACCACTGCCTGAAACACGCGGATCAGCCGCAAATCCATATTGCTTAAGGTATTGAGCATGGGCCTCCGCGCCGGCGGCGCAATGAGTGGGCACCCGCTGATTAATACATTCATTTTCATCCATGTAAACTGTGGCGTTTGGTGATGTTAGCCGGAGAGGCGGCCGCATAGACTGCGTGATCCCATCCATCAAGACGCAGGAGGTCTTATGTCCGCCCCTTTGCTCAACCAACCGCTGAGCGGCAATGCGATGCCGCGTTTCGGCGGCGTCGCCAGCATGATGCGCCTGCCTCTGCGCGACAGTGCCGCCGGCCTGGACGCCGCCTTCATCGGCCTGCCGCTGGATATCGGCACCTCAAACCGCAGCGGCACCCGCTTTGGCCCGCGTGAAATCCGCAGCCAGTCGGCGCTGCTGCGCCCCTACAACCTGGGCAGCGGCGCGGCGCCGTTCGAACGGCTGCAAGTGGCGGACCTCGGCGATGTCGCCACCAATCCCTATAACCTGGCGGACAGCGTGGCGCGGATCGAGGCCGCCTACGATCTGGCGCTGAGGCACCCGGTGCGTTTGCTGGGCATGGGCGGGGACCACACCGTCACCTTGCCGGCGCTGCGCGCGCTGGCTCGCAAGCATGGCCCGCTGGGCTTGGTGCATGTGGACGCTCACGCCGATGTCAACGACGAGATGTTCGGCGAGAAGATCGCGCACGGCACCACCTTCCGCCGCGCCTGGGAGGAGGGGCTGCTGGCCGAGGGGCGGGTGGTCCAGATCGGTCTGCGCGGCAGCGGCTACGGGGCGGCGGATTTCGACTGGTCGCGCCAGCGCAGTTTTCGGGTGGAGACGGCGGAGCAATGCTGGCATCGCTCGCTGGCGCCGTTGATGGCCGAGGTGCGCGCGCAGCTGGGAGCGGCGCCGGCGTATCTGAGTTTCGACATCGACGGTATCGACCCGGCGTTCGCGCCCGGCACCGGCACGCCGGAAGTGGGCGGCCTGAGTTCGGCGCAGGCCTTGGAAATCGTGCGCGGCTGCCGGGGCCTGGATCTGGTGGGCGGCGATCTGGTCGAGGTGTCACCGCCGTATGACGCCAGCGGCAACACCGCTTTGCTGGGCGCCAATCTGCTGTTCGAAATGCTGTGCGTCCTGCCCGCACCGGCGCGCTAAGCCGCGCTGATTCCATGCCCGAGAGCGCCGGAGAATGCGCCGCGGTCCCGAGAACAAGAGGAGAACGAGATGAGTCTGGATCTATTGACGGTGGCCGCCTATATCGGCGCCATGTTGTGGCTGGGTTGGCTGGGCATGCGGCGGGCCAGCGACCGGGAGCAGTACCTGGTGGCGGGGCGCAATCTGGGGCCGATGATGTATATGGGCACCATGGCGGCGACAGTGCTGGGCGGCGCCTCCACCGTGGGCACGGTCCGGCTGGGCTATGTTTACGGCATTTCCGGCTTTTGGTTGTGCGCGGCGCTGGGCAGCGGCATCGTGGTGCTCAATCTGTTTCTGGCCAAGCCGTTGCTGCGTTTGCGGGTTTTCACGGTCACCCAGGTGCTGGAGCGCCGCTATCATCCGCTGGCGCGCAAGGCCAGCGCGCTGGTGATGTTGTCGTACGCGCTGATGATCTGCGTGACTTCGGTGTTGGCGATAGGCACGGTGATGCAGGTGCTGTTCGAGCTGCCGTTCTGGCTGGCCGTCGTCATCGGCGGCGGCGTGGTGGTGATTTACTCGGCGATAGGCGGCATGTGGTCACTGACCTTGACCGACATCGTGCAATTCGTCATCAAGACGGTTGGCCTGATGCTGGTGCTGCTGCCCATCTGTCTGTGGCGGGTGGGCGGTTGGGAGCAGCTGGCCGTCCGGCTGCCGGCGTCCGCGTTCAGCTTCGAGGGCCTGGGCTGGGGCACGGTGCTGACGTATTTCCTGATCTATTTCTTCGGCATCCTCATCGGTCAGGATGTATGGCAGCGGGTGTTCACCGCGCGCGACGACAAGGTGGCGCGCTATGCCGGCAGCGCCGCCGGCCTGTATTGCCTGTTGTACGGTTTGGTCTGTGCGCTGATCGGCATGGCGGCGCGGGTATTGCTGCCGGAGCTGGAGAACCCTAACAACGCTTTTGCCGCCGTCGTCAAAGGGGTGTTGCCGGACGGCGTGCGCGGCTTGGTGATCGCGGCGGCGCTGGCGGCGATGATGTCCACCGCCAGCGCCGCCTTGCTGGCCGCGTCGACCACCTTGACGGAGGACTTGTTGCCGGGAGGGCGCGCCGGTTTACGCCGCAACCGGGCGGCCACCTTGCTGGCCGGGGCCTTGGTCCTGCTGCTGGCGATGCGGGTGAATGACGTGATCCAGGCGCTGACCCTGGCCTACAACCTGCTGGTGGGCAGCATGCTGGTGCCGTTGTTGGCGGCGATCTGCTGGCCGCGGGCGACGACCGCCGGCGCGGTGGGCGCCATGATGGGCGGTTTGGGCGCGGCGGTGTTCTTCATGCTGCGGGACGGTCTGGACGCCAATACGCCGATTTATTTCAGCTTGCTGACCAGCGCCGGCCTGATGCTGGCGTTCAGCCTGGCGGACGGACGCGCGCGGCCGCGCCCGGCGCGGGAGTAGCCGCCCGTCGTCGGCCGTTCAGGCCAGCAGCTTGGCCACCGCGCCGATGGCTTTGGCGGTCAGCTTGATGGTGTCGCCCACGCGTTGCAGCTGCCGCCCGGCGTGATCGGCCGCCTCGGTCGCCGCTTGCAGCGCGGCGATCGCGTTGCGGAAGTCGTTGGTGTCGGCGTTCAGATCCCGCGCGATCAGCGCCAGGGTCTGGTTGGCCAATTCATCCTGTTGCGCCAGCAAGGCGCGGCTGTCCGCGCCCAGGCTGGCGACGGCCAGATTGTTGATGCGGGATGCCAGGCCGCTGACAAGCTCGGTGACTCGGTGGCTGTCCATATGCTGCCTCCTTTATTTGGCGGGCAGGTCGCGATAAAAATTGCGCAGTCGCCTGGCTTCGGCGGCGAAGTCGCGCAGCGCTTGCAGCTTGGACTGGGGCGCGTCCAAGCTTTGCAGCAACTGGCGGTTGGTGTCGGGAAAGCCCTGAATCGCTTTGTCGCTGGCTTGCAGCGCGGCCTCGATCTGCTCGAATTCGCGTAGCCGGTCGGAGATAGCGAGGTCGAACTGGTAGCGCTCCCAGCTGCCGTAGGGCGGTCGGCTGAAATTGGCGTGACGCAGCAGGCTGTCCCTGAGCACGCTCAGATAGCCGGGCAGCGCGCTCAAGACGCGGTGGCTGCTGACGGCCAGCCGGTCCAGTCCGGGCTGGGCGGTGGCCATGGTGTCGCGCAGCGCGTTCTTGCGTTGCGCGGTGGTGAGCTGGCGGCCCAGCGCATCGGCCGCGGTGGCCAGAATCTTGGCGGCGGCCTCGTCGCCGCCGCGCAGTTTGAGATCCTGAACGCTGTCGGCCAAGTCCTGGGCGGCGGCGTCGACCCGGGCCTCGGCCTCCCGGTCTCCAGCCAGGCTGCGCAGAGTTCGGGCGTATTTTTCCAGCGCGTCCAGCGTCGCCTGAAGCTGGGCCAGGGCGGGGCCGAGGTCGTAGCTGGCGCCGTTGCCGGCTTGCGGGCGGAAGGTGTCCGTGCGCAGCGGGGCGTTGGGCGCGGTAAGCACCGCGTTGAGTCGCGCATTCTGCTGGATGCGCGCAAAAGTACCGGCGGAGCTTTGCGTGACGCTGCGGGCGGCGTTGTCGAAATCGGCGAATGGCGTGTCCGGAGCGTTGGCGCAGGCGGCCAGCAGCGGCAGCAAAGGCAGCAGGCGAAGAAGGGGGCTGGCGGGCATGGCGCTGCTCCATCGGCAGGCGGGCGCTGACGCGACCGCGCGGTTTGCGGGATGAAACGTGCGCGGACGCTATGGCGGGCGCATGTCGTGGTATAGACGATCCGTTGTTGCAGCGAGCCTGTACCAATGATATGGCAATGAAAAGGGCGCTCCGGTACTCCCTTTGGTTTGGCCGTTTTCATCGTTCTATCGAGGTCGGCTAGGGTGGTTCCTTCACGCGTGAGCGCATCTAAGCGGGTTTCGAGCTTTATCATTAGCGCCGTGGTGGCGAATGACGAGCATATCGACATCTGAGCGCAGGCTTGGCAACAAGCTGCACAGGCCAGTCGATTGCCGGCGGCCCGCCAGAACTTCGGCGATGCTGAGTTCGGTCGCCCGGTGCGTTGCGGAAATGTCACCGGCAGCTATGCCGCAACTGGCTTGGCCGGAGGCGGTTTTGGGCGACGGAGGCGCGACTTGATAGCGGGTAAAATATTGGTCTTACTGGTAATACCAGTTAGACCAGTGTAGTTTGCCGTTTATGACTAATCATGTTTTTGATCGCCTGGCCGCCATGTTCACTTCTTCCAAACTGGGCGATGTCGCCGCCCGCAATATTCTTGATGCCATCAAGCGCGGCGTCTGGTTGCCTGGAGAGATGCTGCCGTCGCAGCGCGATCTGGCAGAGCAGTTTGGCATCAGCCGCCCGCCGCTGCGCGAGGCGATTTCGGTGCTTGAGGCCTTGGGCTTTGTCCGCTCCCATCCCGGCAAGGGGGTGTTTGTGCTTAGCACCGATCCCCAGGGTGAGCCGTTGGCGCAGCCGACGGTGCGTCCGGAGGACGTGTTTCAACTGCGCTTGGCGCTGGAGCCATTCGTGGTGGGCTTGGTCGCGCAGTCGATAACTTCCGAAGAACTGATGCAGTTGCGGCTAACGCTGCTGGATATGCGTGAGGCGCTGGCTGCGGGCGAAATGGCTGCGGTGGTGGAGGCGGATATTTTGTTCCACCGGCAGTTGGTGGGATTTAGCCGCAACCCAGTGTTCAAGCAGTCGATGGAGCAGGCCAGCGAGGCCATTGGTCACGCCCGCGCCATCATGCTGGCGCGACCGCAGGAGTTACAGGCGGCGTTGATTGAGAAAGAGGCCATTTTGCGGGCCATCAAGGCGCATGACAGCGCGGCGGCCAGCGCCGCCATGCAACAGCACATCATTCATGCTTGCGAACGCTTGGGGATTCCGGTTCGTGGCACGTCTGTCGTCTGGTCACAACAAGGGGAGGGTGGTACCTAAGCCAGTTGGATGTTGGAAGCCGTTTCCGGAAGGCCGCCGCGTCAACCGTCTTGGCCTGGATGACTTGTCTGGGCGGCTTCTCGCCATACCTCCTCATTAGGAGAAAGGGAAGCCATGCTGCGTTTGACTAAGAAGTCGTTGTTTGTACGAGTCATGATCGGACTTGTCCTCGGCATCTGCGCCGGCTTGTTGTGGCCGGAACAGGCTCTACAGTTGAAACCGTTGGGAGATGGTTTTATCAAGCTGATCAAGATGCTGATCGCGCCGATTGTATTCTGTGTGGTGGTGAGCGGGATTACCGGTGCCGGTGACTTGAAAAAAGTGGGCCGGGTGGGTTTGAAGGCCATTGTGTATTTTGAGCTGGTCACGACTCTGGCTCTGGCTTTGGGCTTGCTGTTGGCTCTGCATAGCAGCATCGGTCTGGGGATGAACGTGGATGTCGGCTCCTTGGATACCCAAGCGATGGCCGCCTACACCGATAGAGCCCAGGCTTTGCAGCATGGCAGCACCTGGTCGTTTTTCATGAACTTGATTCCTGGCACGGTGTTTGGCGCGTTGGCCTCGGGCGATATCTTGCAGGTGTTGGTGTTTGCCTTATTGTTTGGTTGCGCCTTGAATCTAGTGCGCGATTCCGCTGGCGGAGTGATTCGGCTGGTGCATGAGGCGGGCCATGTGTTTTTCAAGCTGATCGGTCTGGTGGTGCAATTGGCGCCGCTGGGAGTGTTCGGCTCCATTGCCTTTACCACCGCCAGTTACGGGGTATCGTCCTTGCAGCAGTTGGGTGGTCTGGTGCTGATGTTTTATCTCACTTGCGCTTTGTTTGTTCTGGTGGTGCTGGGGACTATTTTGCAATTGGCGGGTCTTAACATCGTAGCATTTTTACGCTATCTGAAAGACGAGTTATCGATCGTGGTGGGGACGGCCTCGTCCGACGCGGTGTTGCCGCAAGTCATGCAAAAGCTTGAACATCTGGGCATCGGCAATGCCACCGTGGGCCTGGTGATTCCCACCGGTTATTCGTTCAATCTCGATGGTTTTTCCATTTATCTTACCCTGGCGGCGGTGTTTATCGCCCATGCCACCAATACGCCGCTGTCCAATTACGATTTGTTGACCATTCTCGCGGTGTCGTTGGTGACCTCCAAGGGCGCGCATGGAATTCCTGGCTCTGCCTTGGTGATTCTGTCGGCGACTCTGTCGGCAATACCCGCCATTCCGGTGATCGGGCTGGTGTTGGTGTTGTCGGTGGACTGGTTCATGGGCATTGCTCGGGCGTTGACCAATTTAATCGGCAATTGCGTGGCCGCGGTGGTGGTGGCGCGCTGGGAGCGGGATATGGACTTGGAGCGGGCGCGCAATGTGCTGAGACGCAAGCAGGGTTATGAATATGTGGCAGAGCCGGCTGTCAGCGTCGGTTCCTTGGTGGATCGTTGAAGCAGGTTTTAGCGGTGGTGGCTTTAGCGCGTCTCCATTTTGGCGGGGCGCCATAGGCGTTGCGGATAGTTCGAACGGGGCAGCAATATCTGGGAGCCTTCCCCGGTTGATGTGCTGGAGAAGTCATAAAAAATGCCTGATCATGAATTTGATCAGGCATTTTTTTAGTTTGACGTTCAGCGCACGTCAGCGTTGTTTAGCCGCATTAAAAGGTTACTCACACACCGGCCTCGTGCGCCTGCACGTCGGCGTGGTAGCTGGAGCGCACCATCGCGCCCACGGCGGCATGGACGAAGCCCATTTCATAGGCTTTTTTCTCGAACATCTTGAATACGTCCGGGTGCACATAGCGCAGTACCGGCAGGTGGCCGTCGGACGGTTGCAGATACTGGCCTATGGTCAGCATGTCCACATTGTGGGCGCGCAGATCGCGCATCACTTCCAGAATCTCTTCGTCGGTCTCGCCCAGGCCCACCATCAGGCCGGACTTGGTGCGGACGTCGGGGTTCTTGGCCTTGTAGTCCTTCAGCAATTGCAGCGAGTGCGCGTAATCCGAACCCGGACGCGCCTGCTTGTACAGCCGCGGCACGGTTTCCAGATTGTGGTTCATCACGTCCGGCGGGGTCTGGCTCAGAATGTCGACGGCCACGTCCAGGCGGCCGCGGAAGTCCGGCACCAGAGTTTCGATCTGGGTGTTGGGCGACATTTCACGCACCGAGTTGATGCAGTCGGCGAAGTGCTGGGCGCCGCCGTCGCGCAGATCGTCGCGGTCCACCGAAGTCACCACCACGTACTTCAGCTTCATCGCGGCCACGCTCTCCGCCAGGTGGCGCGGTTCGTCCGGATCCAGCGGATTGGGGCGGCCGTGGCCCACGTCGCAGAACGGGCAGCGGCGGGTGCAGATATCGCCCATGATCATGAAGGTGGCGGTGCCTTTGCTGAAACATTCGCCGATGTTCGGGCAGGTGGCTTCCTCGCACACCGTGTGCAGCTTTTGTTCGCGCAGAATCTGCTTGATCTCGTGGAAGCGCTGGCCGTTGGGCAGCTTGGCGCGGATCCATTCCGGTTTTTTCAGTTTTTCGTCCAGCGGGACGATCTTGATGGGGATGCGGGCGGTTTTGGCCGCGCCCTTGTGTTTGACCCCAGCCTGGTTTTCCGGCTTCATGTCAGTTCCTTGGTGCTGTTCAGGAGGCGCTCCAGATGCGGCAGCAGCGTATCGGCGGCGGCGGCAAGGCTCAGCTCCACTCCCAGTTGTTTCAGGTCGGTCACCTTGAGGTTGGCGTAACCGCAAGGATTGATGGAATCGAAAGGCGCCAGGTCCATGTCCACATTGAAGCTGAGGCCATGGTAGACCGCATGGTTTTTGATGCGCAGGCCCAGCGAGGCGATCTTGGCGCCGGCCACGTAAACGCCGGGCGCGTCCACATCGCCGTTGCCGTGTATGCCCAGCTCCGCCAGCGTGTCTATCACCGCCTGTTCGATGCGGCGCACCAGCTCGCGCACGCCTATGCCCATGCGCTTGAAATCCACCAGCAGATAAACCACCAACTGGCCCGGCCCGTGATAGGTGATCTGGCCGCCGCGGTCGGTTTTCACCACTGGAATGGCGGTGGCGTGCAGCAGGTGCTCCGGCTTGCCGGCCAGGCCCTGGGTGTAGACGGGCGGATGTTCGACCACCCACAGTTCATCGGGGGTATCGGCGTTGCGGGCGTCGGTGAACGCCTGCATGGCGCGCCAGGTTGGTTCGTAATCCACCCGGCCCAGATGTTTGACGATGCGCGACACGGCAATCTCCAGGTGCTTAAAGCACCATTTTCACCATCGGATGGCCGGTCAGCGACAGATAGATATTGTCCAGCTGTTGACGCGAGGTGGCGGTGACGGTGACGGTCAGCGCGTAAAAGCGGCCGTTGGCGCTTTCGCGCAGCGTCACGTCGTGGTCGGCCAGGTCGGGCGCGTTGACGCGGACGACCTCGGTGATGGTGAGGACGAAATCCTCGTGACGCTCGCCCATCACCTTGATGGGGAAGCGACAGGGGAATTCCATGAGTTCCTGTTTTTCAGACATATGCAATCAAATCCGCTAAGAACGTGTTTACGATTGCGTGAGCAAGAGCGAGACAAGGCGAAAACAGTTGAGAAAGCGGAGTGTACACACGGTACATGAGCATTTCGAAGCGGTTTTCAACGCGGTATCGCCGAAGCGCAGCAGATCGTAAACAGGTTCTAAAGACGCCGAACCCGAAACGGGCAAAGGCGCAGCAGCCAGTTGTACTGCAAACCGGGCCGCCCGCGCCAATACATTTTACGGTCGTCTTTATTACTAAAACGTCACATCATAATACAGCCGCGGCGTCCGGGCGATGCCCGGCGCAGCGATTAACGGCGGACGCCGTTTATTTCCAGCCCAGCATCAGCTTGATGCTGTCCCACAGCCGGCTGAAGAAGCCGCCTTCTTCCACCGCCTTCAAGGCCACCACCGGGCGCTCGAACAGCGGCTTGCCGTCCAGCGACACCACCAGCTTGCCCACCACCTGGCCGGCTTTGACCGGGGCGATCAAGGGCTGCATGGTGGTCAGATCGGCCTTGAGCTTGGCGGCCTGGCCCTTGGCCACGGTGGCGTAGACGTCGCTGGCGAAGCCGACGGACACGGTTTTGGCCGCGCCCTTGTAGATGGGCAGCTCGGACACCGGCTTGGCGCCGCTATACAGTTTGGGCGTATCGTAAAACTGCAAGCCGTAGTTGAGCAGCTTGGAGCTTTCCACCGCGCGCGCCTCCGGGCTGGCGGTGCCCACCACCACCGAAATCACGCGACGGCCGTCGCGGTGGCTGGTGGTGATCATATTGTAGCCGGCGCTGTCGGTGTAGCCGGTCTTCATGCCGTCGACGTTGGGGTCGCGGTAGAGCAGCAGGTTGCGGTTGGGCTGCTTGATGTTGTTGTAGGTGAAGGACTTGATCGAGTAGATCGGGTAGAACTCCGGGAAGTCGCGGATCAGCGCGCCGGCCAGGATGCCCAGATCGTGCACGGTGGTGTAGTGCTCGGGATTGGGCAGGCCGGTGGCGTTGCGGAACTGGGTGTTCTTCATGCCCAGTTTCTGTGCCTGCTGGGTCATCACCTGGGCGAAGACTTCCTCGCTGCCGGCGATGGCTTCAGCCAGCGTCACGCAGGCGTCGTTGCCGGATTGCACGATCATGCCCTTGATCAGGTCGTCGACCTTGGCCGGCACCTTGGGATCCAGGAACATGCGCGAGCCTTCGGTTTTCCAGCCCTTTTGCGACACCGTCAGCGTCTGTTCCAGAGTCAGCCGTTTTTCCTTCAGCGCCTTGAAGGTGAGGTAGGCGGTCATCAGCTTGGTCAGCGAGGCCGGCTCCACGCGGGAGTCCGGGTCGCGCTCGGCCAGCACTTGCCCGCTGTTGAAGTCGGTCAGGTAATAAGCCTTGCCGGCGATTTCGGGCGCGGGCGGCAGAAAGGCGGCGGAGGCGAAAGAGACGGACGGCAGCGCGATCGCCGCTGCCGTGAGAATGCTGGTGAATGTTTTCATTGTTCCTATGGGCAACGCTGGGGGTTGAGGTCCAAATAGTAGCCGTTGATTATACACGCGGATTGCCGTCCGGTTGCCGCGAAGTGGGGATTTTCTGCGGGCGGGGCGGACGGAGCCGTTGCGATACCGCAATGCAACAATCCAATATTATCAAGGCTTCCCGTCTGCTTGGAGTTCCTGCTACTCTGGCAGTTCAAGCAAAATAATGATCGGGACAAAGGCTTTGCCATGCAAGAGAAGCAAGACTATCTGGAACGCATCCTGACGTCGCGGGTTTACGACGTCGCCATCGAAACGCCGCTGGAGCTGGCGCCCAATCTGTCGCGCCGCTATCGCAACACGATTCTGCTCAAGCGCGAGGATCTGCAGCCGGTGTTCTCCTTCAAGCTGCGCGGCGCTTACAACAAGATGGCCAAGCTCAGCGCGGAACAGCGCGCGCGCGGCGTGATCACCGCCAGCGCCGGCAACCACGCGCAGGGCGTGGCCTTGTCCGCCAGCCGGCTGGGCTGCGCGGCCACCATCGTGATGCCGGTGACCACGCCGCAGATCAAGATAGACGCGGTCAAGCAATACGGCGGCCAGGTGGTGCTGCATGGCGATTCCTTCAACGAAGCCTTCCACCACGCGACTGAATTGGCCGCGCAAAACGGCATGACTTATATTCCGCCGTTCGACGACCCGGACGTGATCGCCGGCCAGGGCACCATAGGCATGGAGATTCTGCGCCAGCACCCGGACGGCTTGAACGCCGTCTTCGTCGCCATCGGCGGCGGCGGCCTGGCCGCCGGCATCTCCAGCTTCATCAAGCGGCTCAAGCCGGAGATCAAGGTGATAGGCGTGCAGCCGGTGGATTCCGACGCCATGCGCCAATCCATCGCCAAGGGCGAGCGCGTGGAGTTGAAGGACGTGGGCCTGTTCGCCGACGGGGTGGCGGTCAAGCTGGTGGGCGAGGAGACTTTCCGCATTTGCCGCGAGCTGCTGGACGAGATCATCCTGGTGGACACCGACGCCATCTGCGCGGCGATCAAGGACATCTTCGAAGACACCCGCTCCATCGTGGAGCCGGCGGGCGCCTTGGCGGTGGCCGGCGCCAAGGCTTACGTGGAGCGCGAAGGCTGCGTGGACCAGACCCTGGTGGCGATCTCCTGCGGCGCCAATATGAATTTCGACCGCCTGCGCCATGTGTCCGAGCGTTCCGAACTGGGCGAGCGGCGCGAGGCCGTCATCGCGGTGACCATTCCGGAAAAGCCGGGCAGCTTCAAGCGCTTCTGTACCGTGATAGGCGGCCGCAACATCACCGAATTCAATTACCGCTTCGCCGATCCCGGCACCGCCCATGTCTTCGTCGGCGTGCAGATCAGCGGCAAACAGGACCTGGAGAACATACTCTCCAGCCTGAACGCGCATGAGCTGGACAGCATCGATCTGACCGACAACGAATTGGCCAAGCTGCACATCCGTCATCTGGTGGGCGGTCACGCGCCGCAGCTCAAGGACGAGCGAGTGCTGCGCTTCGAGTTTCCGGACCGCCCGGGCGCGCTGATGCGTTTCCTGGAGGCGATGAGCGTGGACTGGAACATCAGCCTGTTCCATTATCGCAATCACGGCGCCGATTACGGCCGCGTGCTGGTGGGCATACAGGTGCCGGCCAGCGACGACGCGGAGTTCCAGCGCTTCCTCGACAATCTGGGCTATCCCTATGTCGAGGAAACCCAGAACCCGGCCTACAAGCTGTTCCTGGGCAAGACCATACGTTGAACCGGGCCGGCGGGCTGCTTGTGGTCGGCAGCCTGACGCCGCGCTCCTTCTTTGAAGCGAATCATGATCAAGGCAGTTCTATTCGATCTGGACGGCACCTTGGCCGACACCGCGCGCGATCTGGGCGCCGCGCTCAACCGCCTGCTGGCCGAGGAAGGCCTGCCGCCGCAGCCGTACGCGGCGGTGCGTCCCATCGCCAGCCACGGCGCGCGCGGGCTGGTCAGCCTGGGCTTCGGCATCGACCGCGAGCACCCGCGTTTCGAGGAATATCGCTTGCGCTTTCTGGATCACTACGAGCACAGCTTCGCCGACGAGACCGTCCTGTTCGACGGCGTCAACGGCCTGATCCAGGGCTTGATGGACAAGGGCTTGCTGTGGGGCATCATCACCAATAAGCCGATGCGCTTCACCGACCGTCTGGTGCCTTCGCTGCCTTTCATCGCGGCGCCGGCGGTGACGGTCAGCGGCGACACCGTGGGCGTGCCCAAACCGGATCCGCGGCCGATGCGCTTCGCCGCCGAGCGGATCGGCATCGCGCCTGAGCATTGCCTGTACGTGGGCGACGCCGAGCGCGACATCGCCGCCGGCCGCAGCGTGGGCATGAAGACGGTGTTGGCCAATTGGGGTTACATCGCCGACAGCGACCGGCCGGCGGAGTGGGGCGCCGACATCGCCATCGATCATCCGCTGCAATTGCTGGATCACGTTTAAGCGGCAATGGAAATGAAAAAAGCCACGGTTCTCCGTGGCTTTTTTGGTTTCGGCCTGGTGATTCTCAGGCGCGCAGGTTCTGCGCTATCGCATAGATGGGCGACAAGGCCGCCTCGCCCAGGCGCAGGCTGCGCTGGCCGCTCCAGCCGAAGTCGTCGTCCGGCAGATTGGCGTTGTCCTTGAACGGCATCTCCAGCGTGAAGGCGAGACAGCCGAAGTGTTCGCATACCCAGTTGGTGGCGATGGTCATATTGGCCTTGCCCGGCGCGTTGCGCGGGTAGCCGTGCTCGGTCTGGTAGTCCGGGCTGGCCAGCAGCAGGTGGTGGCGGAACTGATCGGCCAGGGTTTCCAGGCGCTCGTTCCACGATGGCACGCCTTCGGTGCCGGCCAGGAACACATAAGGAATGTTCTCGTCGCCGTGGATGTCCAGGAACAGGTCCACGCCGGTTTCCTGCATCTTGTTGCGCACCGCCAGCACTTCCGGGCTGGTCTCCGCGCTGGGGGCCGCCCATTCGCGGTTCAGGTTGGCGCCGGCGGCGTTGGTGCGCAGATTGCCCAGCACCGAGCCGTCCGGGTTCATATTGGGCACCACGTAGAAAGTGGCGCGGTCCAGCAGCGCGCGGCTGGTGGGATCCTGCGGGTCCAGCAGGCGGTTGAGCAGGCCTTCGATGAACCATTCGGCCATGGTTTCGCCCGGATGCTGACGGGCGATGATCCAGATCTTGAGATCCGATTCCACCTCGTGGCCTATGGTCAGCAGATTGATGTCGCGCTGCTGCACGGTAAAGCCCAGGTCGCTGACCTGGCACAGGCCGGAGCCCTGCGCCTGACCGATCAGGTTCAGATGCTGGTCGTAGGAATAGGGTTCGAAATAGGCGTAGTAGATGCTGCCGGACAGCGGCACGTGATCTATCGTCATCACGCCGTTTTCGTAGTGGGTGGGCACGCGGAACCAGTTGATGCGGTCGTAGGAGGCCACCGCCTGGTAGTCGACCCAGCCGTCCGGATAGGCGCTTTCGCCGGCGTTCAGGAAATTGAAGGTGCAGTGCTGATAAGCGGCGCCTTGCACGCGGAAGTAGAACCACTGGGCGAAATCGGCCGCATTGTCGCGGCGGATGCGCAGTTGGATGTCTTCGTAGTTGTCGGCGGAGACGATCTCGATGCTGCCGGCGTCAAAATTGCTGCTGATTTTCATGCGCTGAACCTATTGGTTTCCTGAAACGTGCTTAAGGCGGAGATTGTAAACCTGTCGCCGCTCACATGCCATCCTCAGGCGCAAGGCAAAGAAAAACCCCGTCGGCTGGACGGGGTTGCGCTTTAGCCTGAAACTGGACTTAAGCGGTGGGCGCGCGCTTGCTGGCGGTCTTCACCGCGTCGGCGGTGGCGCTGGTGGCGGCCTTGACGCTGCTGTCGGTGAACTCCACCACTTGCTGGGCGGCTTTGCTGAAGGTGTTGACCGCGGCGGCTGCGGCGGCTACCGAGCTTTTCACCGCGTTCAGCGCGGCGTCGGAGCCGGCCGGAGCGTTTTTGGCTGCGGACTCGATCGCGCCGATCAGCGACTTGTTGAAGCTGCCCAGGTTTTCTTCGGCCAGCTTGGTCAGTTCGCTTTGAGCGGAGGAAACGATGTCGTACAGATTGCGGGAATTGGCCAGAGCGGTGTCGATGTTCTGGGTGGCCAGCTTGTTCAGGTGGCTAACCGCTTCTTGCGGGTCGGTCACGCCGCTCAGCTGCTTGGCGATTTTGACGTTTTCTTCCAGCGACTGCTTGGAGATTTCCAAGTTCAGCTTGACCAGGCGCTCGGCGCTATCCAGAGTGATTTGCGAAAAGCGGAAAATGGTTTCCAGACCGTTCAGGGACAGCTTGTTCAGTTGCTCATTGCTGATGGACATAATGTATTCCTCCGCTGTGGGGTGAGACCTTAAAAGGAGATAGTCTGAATCAAAAATTTTGCACTGCACAATGACGAGTAAATGTATCATGCATTGCAGCAAAATTGGGAGCACTGACTGAAGATTTACTCTAGCGTGTTGTATTTATGATAAATTGCCGGCACACGGCACACCGTACCAAAATAAACCGGGAGCGTTACATGAGTGTTGAAAAGCGGGTCATCAAAAAGTACCCGAACCGCCGGCTGTACGATACCGCCACCAGTTCCTACATCACCTTGGGGGATGTGAAGCAATTGGTGCTTGATAATGTGGACATTCAAGTCGTCGACGCCAAGAGCCAAGAGGACATCACCCGCAGTGTGCTGTTGCAGATCATCCTGGAGGAGGAGAACGGCGGCATGCCGATGTTCAGCTACGAGGTGCTGACCCAGTTCATCCGCTCCTACGGCCAGGCCATGCAGGGCATGATGGGGCCCTTCCTGGAGAACAATCTGCAACTGTTCGCCCAGCTGCAGCAGAAAATGCAGGAACAAACCCGCGCGATTTACGGCGACAACACCATGTTGAACGCCAATCTGTGGGGCGAGTTCATGAAATTTCAGGGGCCGGCGGTGCAGAACATGATGGCCAACTACATGGAACAGAGCACCAGCATGTTCCTGGACATGCAGAATCGGATGCAGGAACAGACCAAGCAACTGTTCGGCGGTTTCGCCTTCCCGGCTTACAAGCAGGGCGAGGACGACAAGGACCCGTCCTAAAGAGCGCGTGTACGATCTCGCGAGCCAGCGAGACAAGGCGTTTTCAACGTCGTATCGCGCGCAGCGCAGCAGATCGCAAACAGACTCTAAGGCGCAGGCGGCCGGCTGGAACGGCCGCCTGTCCGTTTCCATCCGCCGCTTGCCCCCGGAGGGCTTGCCATGCCGATTCCCGCATGTTGGATGCCGGGCGCCGTTAGCGGCGCCCGCTACTCTTGCACGGCGTCCGCCGTGTTTCGATTTTCCCCGTTTCCCATTGACGACTCTAGCCGGCCGGGCCGGCAAGGCGCCGCGCCATGTCCGCCGAAGCGCTGAGCGCCTGCCTGCGCGCGGCGCAGCGCAGCCATCTGGACGGCGACTGGGCCGAGGCGGAGCGGGCTTATCGCGCCTGCCTGCGCGATTGGCCCGCGTGCGCCGCGGCCAAATCCTTTCTGGCTTTCCTCTTGCTGCAGACGCAGCGCCCGGCCGAGGCCGAAGTCTGGCTGAGCGAGGCGATCGCCGCGGAGGCGGGCCATGCGGACTGGCATTTCAGCCTGGGCATGGCTCAGGCGCGGCAGGGCCGTTCGGGCGACGCGCGGCGAGCTTTCGCCGCGGCCGCGGCGCTGGACGGCGGCCAGCCCATGTATTGGACCAATCTGGCCGCCGCCTGCGAGCAGGACGGCGATTTCGCCGCCGCGGAACAGGCGTGCCGGCAAGCGCTGAGCGCGGACGCCGGCTGCGCCGACGCGCACTTCCTGCTGGCCGGCCTGTGTTTGCGACAGGAGCGCCATGCCGAGGCGCGGCGCCACAATGCGTTGGGCATCGTGGCCCAGCCGGCCGCGCATGGGCCGATCGCGCGCATCGAGGCGCATTGCGAGCTGGATCAGCGCGACGCGGCCCTGGCCTTGTTGCATGACTGGCTGGCGCAAGCGCCGGACGATCCGGTGGCCTTGCATCTGTTGGCCGCCTGCGGCGGCGCGGAGCCGCCGCCGCAGTGCAGCCCGGAATTCATCCGGCGGACTTTCGACGCCAACGCCGAGGCGTTTGACGCCACCCTGACCAACCTGCATTACCAGGGGCCGCAGTGGCTGGCGCAATGTCTGGAACGATTGGCGCCGCCGCCGGCCGCTCTGGACGCGCTGGATCTGGGCTGCGGCACCGGCCTGGCCGGCGGGGTCTTGCGGCCGTATGCGCGCCGCTTGCAGGGGGTGGATCTCAGCGGCGAAATGCTGGCGCGCGCCGCGGACAAGGGCGTGTACGACGTCTTGACCCAGGGCGACATCATCGAATTCCTGGCGACGGCTCCATTGCCGGTCGATCTGATCTGCTGCCTGGACACCCTCAGCTATTTTGGCGATCTGGAGCCGGCCCTGAACTGGATGGCGCGCGCGCTCAAACCGGGCGGCTTGCTGCTGTTCAGCATAGAGCGCGCGCCGCGGGCTCTGCCGGGCGGTCACCGGCTGCAGCCCTGCGGGCGCTATCTGCACGATCCGGACTGGGTGGAGGGGCTGCTGGCGGCGTGCGGGTTGGCGTTGCGGGAGCGCCGGGACATGATGTTGCGGGAGGAGGCGGGGTGTCCGGTGCCCGGCGCTTTCTATTGCGCCGAGCGCATGCCTTAGCCAAGGCCTCTGCGGGCGCCTGCGCTCAGTGCTTGCTTTGCATCAGCTTGTCGGTCCAGGCCATCACCAGCGCGGACAGCAGGAAGGTGCAATGGATCACCACCTGCCACATCACGCCCTGCTCGGTGAGCGGATTGCCGGGGCTGCCCAGATTGGACGCGCTGATGAAGGTTTTCAGCAGATGGATGGAGGAGATGCTGATCAGCGCCAGCGACAGCTTGGTCTTCAGCACGCCGGCGTTGACATGGGACAGCCATTCCGGCCGGTCCTCGTGGCTGTTCAGACTGTCGATCTTGGAGACGAAGGTTTCGTAGCCGCCCACCACCACCATGATCAGCAGATTGGCGATCATCACCACGTCGATCAGGCCCAGCACGATCAGCATGATCTGGGTTTCCGTCATGCTGGAGGCGTCGGCGACCAAGTGGATCAGTTCTAGCAGAAACTTATAGACGTACACCCCCTGGGCGACGATGAGGCCAAGATAGAGCGGAGCCTGCAGCCAGCGGCTGGCGAAAATCAGGGACTCCATGCGTGAAACGAGAGTTTTCATATCGGTATCGTGTGAGGGGTTGACGGCTCAGAAGCTGTTCAAAGTCTGCGGCGCGGCGGCGGGATTTTAGACGAGGGCGTTGAAACCGGCTTCGAAATGCTCATGCATCACTGCCATATTCCGCTTTACAGCCGTTGTCGCCTTGTCTCGCCCCAGCTCGCGAGACTTTGAACCGGCTCTCAGGCCTATATGGAGGCGTCGGATTTTACTATCAAGTGAGGTCTGAAAGGAGAGCGTCGCTCGGCGGCGTCCGCATCCGGCCCTGCGTCGGCGGGGTGAAAACGAATTGGGGAGCCCGCGGCGCAAACCCCTCCGAACGCTGCGCATCGCCTGTCAAATCGTTGTATACTCTCGCGTTTTTCTTCAGCAAGGCCATCATCATGGCAGACAAGATTCCAAGCATCGGCTTCGTGTCGCTGGGCTGTCCCAAAGCCTCCAGCGACTCCGAGCAGATCCTGACCCGCCTTCGCGCCGAAGGCTACGATATTTCCGGCAGTTACGCCGGCGCCGACCTGGTGGTGGTCAACACCTGCGGCTTCATCGATTCCGCCGTGGCCGAGTCCCTGGACGCGATCGGCGAAGCTCTGAACGAGAACGGCAAGGTCATCGTCACCGGCTGTCTGGGGGCCAAGGGCGATGTGGTGCGCGACGCGCATCCGTCGGTCTTGGCCGTGACCGGCCCGCACGCCACCGACGAGGTGATGAGCGCGGTGCACGCGCATCTGCCCAAGCCTCACGATCCCTTCGTCGATCTGGTGCCGGACATCGGCGTGCGGCTGACGCCCAAGCATTACGCCTATCTGAAGATTTCCGAAGGCTGCAACCATCGCTGCACCTTCTGCATCATCCCGTCCATGCGCGGCGATCTGGAAAGCCGGCCGATTCACGATGTGCTGCGCGAAGCGGAGAACCTGGCCAAGGCCGGGGTCAAGGAAATCCTGGTGATCTCGCAGGACACCTCGGCTTACGGCGTGGACACCAAGTACAAGCTGGGCTTCCACAACGGCCGTCCGGTGAAGACCCGGATGACCGAGCTGTGCGAGGAACTGGGCCGCCACGGCATTTGGGTGCGTCTGCATTACGTCTACCCGTATCCGCATGTGGACGAGGTGATTCCGCTGATGCGCGACGGCAAGATCCTGCCCTATCTGGATATCCCGTTCCAGCACGCCAGCCAGAAGGTGCTGAAGCTGATGAAGCGTCCGGCCAATAGCGACAATGTGTTGGCGCGCATCAAGAAATGGCGCGAGATCTGTCCGGAACTGGTGATCCGCTCCACCTTCATCGTCGGTTTCCCCGGCGAGACCGAGGAAGACTTCGAAGAATTGCTGAGCTTTATCCGCGAGGCGGAACTGGACCGCGTAGGCTGTTTCACCTATTCGCCGGTGGAAGGCGCCACGGCCAACGATTTGCCGAACCCGGTGCCGGAAGCGGTGAAGGAGGCGCGTAAAGAGCGTTTCATGGCGGTGCAGGAAGAGATCAGCGCCCGTCGCCTGGAGCGCCGCGTCGGCCAGACCATGCAGGTGCTGGTGGACGAGATCGACGACGAAGGCACGGCGATTTGCCGCAGCTACGCGGACGCGCCGGAGATCGACGGCCTGGTGTTCGTCGAGGACGCCGCCGGCATGCGCGCGGGCGAGTTCTATTCGGTGAAGATCGTCGATTGCAGCGAGCACGATCTGTGGGGCGAGCGCCTGTCGTCCTGATCCGCCGACAAGAGCCGATCCACGCGGCGCGTCGCTTTCTGGCGACGCGCCGTTTTCATTTCAGCTCCGGCGCAGCAGGCGCTGGCGTGCCACCCAGGCTTGGCCCAGGCTCAGACCGCCGTCGTTGGGCGGCAGCTGCTCCGCGGTCAGCGGACGCAGGCCGGCCTGCTCCAGCAGCGGCAGCAGTTGCGCCATCAACTGGCGATTGCCGCAGCAGCCGCCGGCCAGCGCCACGATGCGGGTGCCGGTGGTGCGCGCCGCCTTGATCGCCCAGTCCGCCAGCGCGGCGGCCAGCGTGGCGTGCCACAGGCTGGCGATGGCCTGGTCGTCGTCCAGCCCGCAAAGATGGCGCGCCAGCGGCGTCAGGTCCAGCAGATTGGCGCGGGTGCGCCAGCCGCCGGCCAGCGGCTCGGCCGGTCCGGCCTGAGCCTCCAGTCTTTGCGCGGCTTCGCTTTCGAAGGTTTCCACCCCGCATTGGCGGGTCAGGCCGGCGATGGCGCCGAACCAGCGGCCCAGGCTGGTGCTGTCCTGGCAGTCGCGGCGGATGGCGAGCTGCTTCTCCAATTGCTGGGCGCCGGGCTGGGCCGCCAGCCGCGGCGGCAGCGGTCCCAGTTCCAGGGTTTGCCACAAGGCCACGGCCAGCTTCCACGGCGGCAGCCGGCTGCGTCCCACGCCGGGCAGCGGCAGCGGCGAGATGTGGCCGATGCGCTCGCAGCTGTCGCCGTCCACCAGCATCATTTCACCGCCCCAGGCGCCGTTGTTGTGGCCCAGGCCGTAGCCGTCCAGCGCCAGGCCCAGCGCCGGCTCGGTCACGCCGTGTTCGGCCAGCACCGCGCCCAGGTGGGCGTGATGGTGCTGAACCCGGATCAGCGGCACCTCCCATTGCTTGGACAGGTGTTCGGCCAACAGGCTGGAGTAGGTGCCGGTTTCCAGATCGCAGGCCACCGCCTGCGGGGCGACGCCGGTGAGGTCGAGCAGATGGTCGGCCGCCTGCTGCAGCGCCTCGCAGGTCAGCGGATGGTTGAGCGCGCCGATGTATTGCGACACGAAGGCGTCCTTGCCGCGCAGCACGGTGGCGGTGGCCTTCATATAGGCGCCCAGCGCCAGCACCGGCGGGCCGTCCAGCGCCAGCGGCACCGGGTCCGGCACGAAGCCGCGCGCGCGGCGGAACAACAGCGGCCGCCGCCGTTCCAGCGACACCACGCTGTCGTCGCAACGGGTGACGATGGCGCGGTTGTGCAGCAGGAAGACGTCGGCGACCTGGTTCAGCCGTTCGCGCGCTTCCTGGTTGCCGGTGACGATGGGCTCGCCGGACAGATTGGCGCTGCTCATCACCCACAGCCGCGAGCAGGGCTGGCGCAGCCAGCTGGCGCCGCCCGGGCGGCCCAGCGCTTCGTGGAACAGCAGCCATTGCAGCGGGGTGTAGGGCAGCATCACGCCCAGCGCGGACAGGCCGGGGGCGATGTCCGGCAGCAGCTGGTCGGCTTCGGGCTTCTTGTTCAACAGCACGATGGGGCGTTCCGGGCGCTGCAGCCAGGCGGCTTCTTCCTCGCTGACGTGGCAGAGCGCGCGGATGGATTCCACGTTCAAGGCCATGATGGCCAGCGGCTTGCCGGGGCGATGCTTGAGTTGGCGCAGCCGCGACACCGCCGCCGGGCTGGCCGCGTCGCAGACCAGATGGAAGCCGCCCAGGCCTTTCATTGCGATGCTGCGGCCCATATTGAGGATTTGCACCGCGCCGACGATGGGGTCGCCGTTCAGGCTTTGGCCGAAGCGGTCGGTCAGTTGCAGCTTGGGGCCGCACACCGGGCAGGCGGTGGGCTCGGCGTGAAAGCGGCGGCTGTTCGGGTCCAGGTATTCCTGGCGGCAGACCGGGCACAGCGGAAAGGCCAGCATGCTGGTGTTGGCGCGGTCGTAAGGCAGCCGGTGGGTGACGGTGTAGCGCGGCCCGCAATCGGTGCAGTTGATGAAGGGAAAGCGGTAGCGGCGGTCGCCGGGGGTGAACAACTCCTCCACGCAGCGCGGACAGGTGGCCACGTCGGCCGGCAGCCGGGCGTGGGTGACCGCGCCGCTGCTTTCTTCTATTTGAAAGCGTTGTTCGGCGTCGCGCAGCGGGATGTCGCGTTCTTGCAGCGCGTCGATGTGCGCCAGCGGCGGCAGCCGGGTTCGCAGCGCTTGCCGGAAGGCGCTCAGCGCCTGCGGTTCGCCCTGCAGTTCCAGCGTCACGCCTTCGCCGCTGTTGCGGACAAAGCCGGTGAGGCCGCATTCGCTGGCCGTGCGCCAGATGAAGGGACGGAAGCCGACGCCTTGAACCCGGCCCTGAACCGATAGGTGGATGCGTTGTTGGCTCATGGTGCTTGTGTCGCTGTGTGGGTGGTAGGGCAGGTCATGCGCAATGCCGCCAGTCCGAGAGGCCGTTCACGATCCGCTGCGCGGTGAGTGCTGCGTTGGGAATGCCGATGTGCTAAGCATGCATTCCGCTGTCTCCGCCGCAACGCCTGGTCCCGCTCCGGCTTGAGGGATCGTCAACAGGCTCTTAGAGGTTTTGCTGCGATGCGCAATACCTTTGTCATTTCCTTGGCGAATTTAAATTCGCCGATTCTGTTGCCAGCCTAGCAGCGCTCCCCGGTCTCGCGCTTTGTCCTAGATCATGTATATGAGTATTTGACGATTTACTGAATGCAAAGGGAATGCGCTGCGGGAGGGCGGGACGGGAGCGGAGCGGAGATCTCGGGTCTCGACGCCGCTGCGGGGCGGGGCTGTTGCAATCTGACTACATGACGGCGGTTTGCATCGTTATAATGCCATTTGGAATTTTTACGTGAACAGCCCGGCTTGGATTGTTAATGTATTACTTAAAACAGTGTATAAAAGAAATCTCTAGCCCTGACATCCTGGCGTGCGCGGCGGATACGCCGCTGGCGGAAGCGGCGCGGCGCATGTTGCTGGCGGGCTGCGGCTCCATCGTGGTGCAGGATGAGGCGGGACGGCCGCTGGGGATTTGGACCGAGGCCGACGCGCTGACGCTAGACCGGCTGGACGGCGCGGCCGGCATGCGGCCGGTGGGCGGCGCGATGAGCGCGCCCTTGGTGGTGTTGCCGCACGATCTGCCGGTGAGCGAGGCGGTGGCGCTATTCCGCGAGCGCGGCATCCGGCATGCGCTGGTGGAACAGGCCGGCAAGCCGTGCGGCGTGGTGTCGCTGACCGATATCGTATTGAGTCAGGGCAGCGAATCCTTTCTGGGCGTGCGGCGGGTGGTGGCGGACCGCGCGGCGCCCTTGTGCCAGCTGGGGGCGGTGGACTCGCCGGAGCAAGCGCTGGCCCTGATGCGGCTGCAGGGCGCCACCGCCTTGGCGGTGCGCTTCGACAACGGCGACTACGGCATCCTGACTCTGCGCGACCTATTGCGGCTGCTGGCCGAGGGGCGCGCGCCGGCGACCTTGGCCGAAGCCTGCTCCTGGCCGCTGTTGGGCGTGCGCGACGGCAGCAGCCTGCTGCAGGCCAGGCAGTTGATCCTGCAGCACAAGATCCGTCATCTGGCGGTGTACGACGCCGACGGCGTTCTGCTGCAGCTGCTGGGTTTTCGCGACATCATCCAGATGGTGGAGCAGGAGTTTCTGCAGGAATTGCACTCCGCCTTGCGCGAGCGCGACGACGCGCTGCTGCATTCGCGGCGCAGCTTGTTGCTGGCGGACAAGGTGTTCGAATCGACGCTGGAAGGCATTCTGATCACCGACGGCAACGGGGTGATCCAGATGGTGAACCCGGCGTTCAGCCGCATCACCGGCTACAGCAGCCAGGAGGCGCTGGGCCGCACGCCCGCCTTGCTCAAGTCCGGCCGACAGCCGGCGGATTTCTACCAGAAGCTGTGGCAAAGCCTGAAAGAGAGCGGGGTCTGGCAAGGCGAGGTGGTCAACCGCCGCAAGGGCGGCTTGCTGTACACCGAGCATCTGAGCATTACCGCCATCCGCGACGCGGACGGCGAATGCCTGCATTACGTGGCGGTGTTCTCCGACATCACCCAGCGCAAGCAGTCCGAAGAACGGCTGCATTTTCTGGCCAATCACGACGCGCTGACCGGCTTGCCGAACCGGACGCTGTTTCTGGAGCGCTTGCAGGAGGCGATAGAGCGGGCGCCGCCGACCCAGGTCCAGTTCGCCTTGTTGTTCGTCGATCTGGACCGTTTCAAGCTGGTCAACGACACCCTGGGCCATCACGCCGGCGACGAATTGCTGGTGCGCATCGCCTCGGTGCTGTTGCAGCACGCGCCGCCGCACTCCACCGTGGCCAGGCTGTCCGGCGACGAGTTCATCCTCTTGCTGCCGACGGTGGAACGGGTCACCCAGGTGGCGGCGCTGGCGCAGCAACTGCTGGACGGCGTCACCGAGCAGTCCGGCCTGACCGGCCACGAACTGTTCATCTCGGCCAGCATAGGCATCAGCATGTATCCGGAGGACGGGGTCAGCGCGGACGCCCTGTTGGTGAACGCGGACTCGGCGATGTACCAGGCCAAGGAGCGCGGCAAGAACAATTTCCAGTTCTACACCTCGGACATGAACGCGCGGGCGATGGAGAGGCTGAAGCTGGAGTACAGCCTGCACCGCGCCTTGGCCCAAGAGGAGCTGGAGGTGTGGTATCAGCCCAAGGTGGAGTTGGCCACGCGGCGGGTGGTGGGGGCCGAGGCCTTGCTGCGTTGGCGTCATCCTGAGCTGGGCCTGATGGCGCCGGCCAAGTTCATCCCCATCGCCGAGGACGGCTCGCTGATGGTGCCGATGGGCGAATGGGTGCTGGACACCGCTTGCCGCGACTGGGCGCTGTGGCGGAGACAGGGCCTGACCCCGGGGCGGATCGCGGTCAATGTGTCCGGCCGCCAGCTCAAGTACGGCAGCTTCGCCGACACGGTGGCGCACACGCTGCGCCGGCATGGCCTGGATAGCGGCGAACTGGAGCTGGAAATCACCGAGAGCGTGGCGATGGACGAGGACTGCGGCATGGTGGAAGCCTTGCAGCGGCTGCGCGAGCTGGGCGTCTATCTGTCCATCGACGATTTCGGCACCGGCTATTCCTCGCTGTCCTATTTGAAGCGGCTGCCGGTCAAGGGCTTGAAGATAGACCGCTCCTTCATCATGGACTTGCACCATGACGGCGACGACGCCGCCATCACCCGCGCCATCATTTCCATCGGCCGCAGCCTGGGCCTGGAGTTGGTGGCCGAGGGGGTGGAGCTGGAATCGCAGCGGGACTTTCTGTTGCAGCAGGGCTGCCGTTTGGGACAGGGTTATCTGTTCAGCAAGCCGCTGCCGCGAGCCGAGTTCGAGGCGCTGCTGGCGGCGCGGGCATGAAAAACGGCGCCCATGGCGGGCGCCGTTGTCTTCCTGCGGCGGAGGGTCAACCGGGGCTTAGCCGCCGATCTTGTCGCGGCCGCCGAAGTAAGGCCGCAGCACGGCCGGAATGGTCACGCTGCCGTCGGCGTTCTGGTAGTTTTCCAGCACCGCCACCAGGGTGCGCCCCACCGCCAGGCCGGAGCCGTTCAGCGTGTGCACCAGCTGGTTCTTGCCGTTTTCGTCCTTGTAGCGCGCCATCATGCGGCGGGACTGGAAGGCCTCGCAGTTGGAGCAGCTGGAGATTTCGCGATAGGTGTTCTGCGCCGGCAGCCAGACTTCCAGATCGTAAGTCTTGGCGGCGCCGAAGCCCATGTCGCCGGTGCACAGCGTGATCACGCGGTAGGGCAGTTCCAGCGCCTTGAGGATGTTCTCGGCGTGGCCGACCATGTCTTCCAGCGCGGCGTAGGAGTCTTCCGGCTTCTCGATGCGCACCATCTCCACCTTGTCGAACTGGTGCTGGCGGATCATGCCGCGGGTGTCGCGGCCGTAGCTGCCGGCTTCCGAGCGGAAGCAGGGCGAGTGCGCGGTCAGTTTCAGCGGCAGCTCCTCGGCCTTGAGGATGCTGTTGCTGACGGTGTTGGTCAGGGTGATTTCCGAGGTGGAGATCAGGTACTGGTCCACATTGCCTTCTTCGCCGCCCTTGGTCACCTTGAACATGTCTTCGGCGAACTTGGGCAGTTGGCCGGTGCCCAGCAGCGCGCTGTCGTTGACGATGTAGGGGGTGTAGTGCTCGACGTAGCCGTGATCGCCGGTATGGGTGTTCAGCATGAACTGGGCGATGGCGCGGTGCAGCCGGGCGATGTCGCCCTTGAGCACGGTGAAGCGCGCGCCGGACAGCTTGGCGCCGGTGTCGAAATCCAGGCCCAGCGGCGCGCCCACGTCGACGTGGTCTTTCACTTCGAAGTCGAACTGGCGCGGCGCGCCCACGCGGCGCACTTCCACATTGTCGTTTTCGTCCTTGCCCGCCGGCACCGATTCGTGCGGCAGGTTGGGGATGGACATCAGCCAGGCGTCCAGCTGTTTTTGCACCGCGTCGAAACCTTGTTCGGCGGCTTTCAATTCGTCGCCCAGCGTCGCCACTTCGGCCAGGATGGCTGACACGTCTTCGCCCTTGCCCTTGGCTACGCCGATCTGCTTGGAGGAGACGTTGCGCTTGGCTTGCAGTTCCTGCATGCGGGTTTGCAGGGATTTGCGTTCGGACTCCAGCTGGTTGAAGGCTGCGGTGTCCAGGGTATAGCCGCGGCCGGCCAGACGGGCGGCGACGGCTTCGATGTCGTTGCGAAGCAGATTGATGTCGAGCATGGTTAGGTTGGTCCTGTTTCTTTCACTTATTCGGAGTCTTGCCGGGCGTCGTCGTCGAGCTGACGCAGGAAATCCAGCTTGTCCCTTATTTTGCTTTCCAGTCCGCGCGGAGTCGGCTGATACCAGCGCATGTCTTCCAATCCTTCCGGCAGATAGGTCTCGCCGGCGGCGTAGGCATGGGGTTCGTCATGGGCGTAACGGTATTCGTGGCCGTAGCCCAACTCCTTCATCAGCCGAGTGGGCGCATTGCGCAAGTGTACCGGCACCGGCCGGGATTTGTCCTGCTTGATGAAGGCGCGGGCCTCATTATACGCCTTGTAGCCGGCGTTGCTCTTGGCGGCCACGGCCAAATACAGCGCGGCTTGAGCCAGCGCAAGTTCGCCTTCCGGGCTGCCCAGGTGCTCGTAGGTGGCGGCGGCGTCGTTGGCGATCTGCATCGCGCGCGGATCGGCCAGGCCGATGTCCTCCCAGGCCATGCGCACCAGCCGGCGCGCCAGATAGCGCGCCAGATAGCGCGCGTCGGCGCCGCCGTCCAGCATCCGCGTCAGCCAGTACAGCGCCGCGTCCGGATTGGAGCCGCGCACCGATTTGTGCAGCGCGGAGATCTGGTCGTAGAAATCGTCGCCGCCCTTGTCGAAGCGGCGCGCGTTGACGGTCAGCACCTCGGACAGGAAGTCGCGGTCTATCTGGCCGGTCTTGCGCGCGTAGGCGGCGGTGCGGGTCTGTTCCAGCAGGTTGAGGAAGCGGCGGGCGTCGCCGTCGGCGTAGCCGGTCAGGGTGTCGATGGCGGCGTCGTCGAAGCTCAGCCCCTCCAGCGCGCCGTTGGCGGCGGCGCGTTCGAACAACTGGCGCAGCTCCTCCTCGTCCAGGCTGTTGAGCACATAGACCTGGGCGCGGGACAAGAGCGCGGAATTGACCTCGAAAGAGGGGTTTTCCGTCGTGGCGCCGATGAAGGTCAGCAGGCCGGATTCGACGAAGGGCAGGAAGGCGTCCTGCTGGCTCTTGTTGAAGCCAGATACGATCCTATGCACCTGTTGTAAATCAATAGGTTGGAGTGCCTGACTCACGGTTTTTTGCACAAAACGCCGCTTTTCATGCACAATTTTTTGCACCAACAAAATTGATTGTGCAAGCCAAGGATCAGATTGGCTTGTGCAGGTCAGCATAGGAAGGGGTCACAGTGTCGGTCTACCCAATCAAGTACAAGGTTCTGAACAAGGAGACTGGCCGCAAGGTCAGTGTCACCAGGTGGCGTGTCCAGATCCGCAAAGGAGGTGAAAACCTCTCTAAGCTCTTTGATGATGAAGCTGTAGCTAGGTCATGGGAAGAGCAAGAGCTGCACCGTATCAATACTGGTTTTCCTCAGAATCTCATCTTTGATCAAAAGTATCAACTTGAAATGCCTGACATGAGAAGGCTGCTCAAGGACTACTTTGAGCAATACATGAGCAAGCATTCCCCTACTTCACTGAAGACCAACAGCAACCGTTGCCTTCGTGCCATTCCTCAAATTCCAATCTATCTTAAAGAACTTGGTCCCAAGATCGACAACTATCGTTATAAGAACACAATTGTTGATGCAATGCTTGGAAGGACATTCAACAAAGATCACATCGAATTTGGGAACTTCAAAATTGATACGGTGGACTTCTGGCTCTTAATTGCCTACATAGAGTCAAGGAAAAGCACAGGCATCAAAAACAACACCATTCTCCGAGAAATTTCAACAATCAGTTCGGCTTTTGAGAAAGTCTACAAGCTCTATCCAGAACAATTCCCTCATGGACTCATGAACCCTGTGAAGATGCTTCCCAAGGGCGAGAAGCCAAAGGCATATCTTGGCAGGAAGCGAGTTCTTTCTGATGATGAGGCCGTGCAAATTGCCGAATGGATGAAGCTCAAAGCCAATCAAGAGCCCTGCTACTTGTTTGTCACCTGCCTTGAATCAGGAGCACGAAAAAGCGAGGTTCTTGGCGCTCAGTGGGAAAACGTCAATCTTAACCTTTGGTCTATTCATATTCCGAAGACAAAGAATGGCAAGCCAAGGGACATCATGATCCCTGATGACGAAGACTTTAGGGAATGGCTCAAAGCAAACCGATTGGCAAAGGGTCCTATCTTTAAATTAACGGCATGGAATTTCCGTCAATATTGGGTTGATGCCTTGAAAGCTCTTGGTCTTTATGATGATCCAGATACCCGCCTTCACTTTCACGATACCCGCAGGACAGCACTGACCAAGTTGATTCGCCAAAAGCGGTCAAATAACTTCCAGATTGCAAAAGAAATGGGAGTGTCACCACAGACTGTTGAGCAGACCATTCAAAATATGCCCGATAGGTTGGCAGAGGTCTTTGCGAAACTTCGATCAGGTGCATCATTGAACGAAGAAGAAATCATGCTTCTTGCCGGTCATAGCTCGTCAGCCATGACCAATGTGTACTATGGCGACAGGAACTGACCCCTCCACCGTCAAGCTTCATTTGATAGGGTTATTTGACAACCCAAATTTGCACAACAAGTTTGATTTATTAAATAGAGAAAGATAAAAACAATGGCAGTTCTCCCGCTAGTGGATACTTTCACCACGCCCTATGAAGTCTGGTCCCAAAGAGATGCGACACAAGAAGAGATGTTGGCTCAGTTACGGACCACAGGACGTATGCCTCACTCCCGTATCAATTATCAGCTTCAACTATCAGTTACCAATGGACTTCAAGCCGCCCAATATATGGCACAAGTCGCTGCGGATGGTGGGTTGGAACGCCACATAGATGCTGAGTTAGCCAATAGCACCGCGTATGGCACTTGGAGAAAAGCCATGCCTTCGGCAACACCCAAGAGTCTGTCCGACTATCAGAAAAAGTACCCCGCCTGTAATTTCTCAGCTATCAACAGCGATATCAACAGCATTGGCGCAGCCCTCTCACCCGGACAAGTCCTGTTTCATGGCGGCTGCTGGCCTAGTGGAATGAGCCTCACAACTTCAATGCCGCTTTCCACGACCTTCTGCCCGCAGGTAGCATTGAGAGAAGCAGAGCATGGTGGCAAGGCATACGATGCTGGTTGCATTGATCTGTTTGTACTTCGGGTAACTACGTCTTCGACTAATGTTTTCGCCTTTAGGCTAAATGGCACGAACTTGGGTCACGAAAAAGAGGTACTTTTTGCATCAGGGGCCACCCTGACACTTCGCAACCGAATACTCATTCGTAATAACTACCAAGTTGCAAAAGTCACCACTGGTGTAACTATGGTGTACAAACAAGTGCCTATCCAAGTTCTGGAGATCGACATTTCTTAGCTCGATCTAAGGCACAGCAATGCCACCGATTGAAGCCAGTGCAAAGGAGACGGCTTTTAACATGGTCATTCTTTCTTGTTGACGCAACTTGTTCCCCCTCATACAGTACGACCATCAACAAGCAAGAAGCACTGTAGTGGCTTGTTGAGCAATTCAAGCAACTACAGTCTTACCTACTACTGGAGAAATTTATGGCAGAAGCCAAGAAGCTGACCCTTGCAGAGATCATTGCCAAGCGCAAAGAGTTTGAGGAAATGGTTGCCGCCCAAATGGAAGCAGAGCGTCCTGCTGCGCTGATTGCCGTCAAGGAGCAGATCGCCACCTTCAACTTCACCGCTGACGAACTCGGTTTCAAGGGTGGCTCTTCTGGCAAGGCTGCTGGTGGCAAGGGAGCTTCTGCTGGTGGCACTCGCACCATCACCAAGCCGCTGAAGTCCACGAAGGGTGACGAAACTGGCGTGTGGCTGGCTCACCCACCCAAGTTCCTTGAGACTGAAGGTTGCTTCACCGCCTATGAGAGCGGCAAGTCCGTTGATGCATGGCTGGTCACTCCCTCTGAAAGCAAGGCCAAGCTCAACTTCCTGAAGAAGCTGTCCAGCCGTCTGGGTAAAAAGCCCACCAAGGAACAGTTGGGTGAAATCACCGAAGCAGAGTTCAAAGCAGCGTAAGCTTCTCCCACCCAGCAGAAGCACCCCTCGGGGTGCTTTTTGCCGTTGACAGTCCGATCATACGTAGGGCCGCTTTCCAATGAACATCGCGCAAGTAGAAGAAAAAGTTAAGGCACTCGCAGGAGGCATCAAACAGGCTGAATTCCTGTATGACTTGCTTGAGTGCTATGGCAAGCCCAAGGCTTCCATCACTCGCCTAAGAATGGCTGGTAAGGGTAGCTACAACCTCTCCAAGAATGCCGACGAAGTTCTTTGGAAAAAGCAGGTCTACTTCAAGGCCACTAACAGCGACAAGTTGCTGACGATCATCGATGAGATGAAGCATGCTGACGTGGTTGCCAAGCACCAACCGCGCTTCATTATCGCCATCAATGCCACCCACCTTCTGGCGATTGATACCAAGACGGAGGATACCCTAGATATTCCTCTGGCCGAACTGAACAAGAAGTTTGATTTCTTCCTTCCGTGGGCTGGTTTGGAGAAGACTCAAGCTCAGGGTGAGAACCCCGCTGATGTCAAAGCCGCCGAAAAAATGGCGAAGCTCTTTGACCTCTTGCGCGATAACAACCCGGCGACCACAGCACAGGAAATTCACTGGCAGAACGTGTTCCTGTCCAGGATATTGTTCTGCTACTTCGCTGAAGACACTGGCATCTTCCCGCCCAAGCTCTTCACCAACCACATCGGCTCGCACACGGCTGCTGACGGCAGCGACCTGGACGACTATCTGAAGCGTGCCTTTGACATCATGGATCAGGAAAGCCGTGAGGGTGTTCCTGAGTACCTGGTCGATTTCCCCTATGTGAATGGCGGACTGTTCGCTGACAGGCTACCCGTTCCGAAATTCAATCGGAAGTCACGTGCCATGCTCATTGAGTGTGGTGCCGATCTGAATTGGTCAGAGATCAATCCCGATATTTTCGGGTCGATGATTCAGGCAGTGGTTGACCCCAGCCAACGGGGCAACATGGGCATGCACTACACATCAGTGCAGAACATCATGAAGGCAATTGAACCTCTCTTCCTCAATGAAATAAAGGCAGAATTTGAGAAGCACTTTGACAGCAAAGCAAAGCTTGAACTGCTTCTTCTTCGCTTGGAACATCTGAAAATTTTCGACCCAGCCTGCGGATCGGGCAATTTCCTCATCATTGCTTACAAGGAACTTCGCCAGCTTGAAATGGAAATTTTCAAGCGACTGCAAGAGCTAACCCCAGAAGGCATTTTTCCGCTTTCAAGAATTAAGCTGTCTCAGTTCTATGGCATTGAGCTTGACGACTTCGCGCACGAAATTGCAATCCTGTCCCTATGGCTGAAAGAGCATCAGATGAATCTGAAGTTCAAAGCCACCTTTGGTCACTGCAACCCGGCGCTACCCCTGAAGAGTAGTGGCAACATCAAGAGCGACAACGCCGTTCAAGTGAATTGGGAAGACTTCATCGCAGCAAAGGAAGACGAACAAGTCTACCTGCTTGGCAACCCTCCCTACCTTGGAGCCCGAAACCAAGAGCCAGAGCAGAAAGCAGACCTAGCATTGGTCTTTGAGGGGCACGAAGAGTACAAGGACTCCGACTATGTATCTTGCTGGTTCCTAAAGGCTGCGCGCTTCATTGAAGGCAAGAACGCCAAGTTCGCGTTCGTGGCGACAAACTCCATTTGCCAAGGCGAACAGGTTTCCTATGTGTGGCCTCGAATCTTTGACCGGGGCCTTGAGATCGACTTCGCCTATACATCTTTCAGGTGGTCCAACTTCGCCAAGAGCAATGCGGTGGTCACTTGCGTGATCGTCGGCGTGCGAAACGAAAGTGACCGAGAGAAGCGGTTGTTCGGTCTGGACAGCTACAAGATCGTCAAGAACATCAACGCTTACTTGGCCGAAGGCAGGAACGTCTTCGTTCGCAAAGCCGATACTAGCATTTCTGGCTTCCCTCAGATGGCTATGGGCTGCATGGCACGGGATGGTGGCAATCTCATTCTAAAGCCAGAAGAGCGGGATGCCATCGTTAAGCAATACCCTCAGTCCAAGCCGCTATTCAGGAAGCTCTACGGCACTCAGGAATTCATTGATGGCAACCCACGTCAATGCCTTTGGATCGAGGACGAACAGCTTGATCTTGCACGTTCTATTCCACCCATCAAAGCACGCATTGATGCCTGCTATGACTTCCGTGTGAAGTCAAAGGCTAAGACTACGAACGGCTACGCAAAGATCGCTCACAAGTTCGCACAGCGTGTGCAACTCAAGGGTGGCTCGATCATCGTTCCAAAAACGTCTTCCGAGAGACGCGAATACATTCCTATCGGTTACATGGACGCGGCTTCGGTCGTGTCCGACTCGGCATTCGTCATCCTGAATCAGGACCCAACCGTCTTCGGCTTGGTCTCATCGAAGATGCATATCGTCTGGGTAGGGGCCGTAGGCGGCCGCATGAAGACGGACTACAGGTATTCGTCAGCAATCTGCTACAACACCTTCCCATTCCCAGAGGTCAGCGACAAAAAGAAGCAAGCTGTCGCAGAAAAAGCGATGGCCATCGTTGCCATTCGTGAAGCCTATCCTGAGCTGAGCATCGAGGATTTATACGACCCCGACACTATGCCTGCCGATCTGAAGCAGGCACACCACGAACTGGACGTGGTGGTTGAGCAGTGCTACCAGATCAAGCCGTTCTACAGCGATACCGAGCGCTTGGAATGCCTCTTCAAACTCTACGAAAAAATGATGGAAGCAGAGCATGCCTAATATCGTTGACGTCACCTACGCCCAGACCGGCAAGAGCACCAGCACCAATCAATACGGCATGCGGGAGATGCAGGAGCGTGCCTTTGAAGCTCGCAATGCTCAATACCTGCTGCTGAAAGCGCCTCCAGCTTCAGGGAAGTCTCGTGCCCTCATGTTCATCGCTCTGGACAAGCTCATCAACCAAGGGCTGTCCAAGGCAATTATTGCAGTGCCTGAACGCTCCATTGGTGCTTCGTTTGACACCGTAGAACTGAGCAAGTTTGGCTTCTTCTCAAACTGGACCGTCGAGCCAAAGAACAACCTCTGCACGCCTGGTGGCGATCAGGGGAAGGTTCAAGCACTGGTCGACTTCATGAAGGGTCCAGACAAGATTCTGATCTGCACCCATGCCACCCTTCGCTTTGCTTTTGAGGCATTGGAAGAATCAGATTTTGACAATGTGCTACTTGCCATTGACGAGTTCCACCATGTCTCTGCTGACGGGGAGAACCGGCTTGGTGAGTTGCTGCGCACCGTCATGGCAAAGTCAGACGTGCACATCGTGGCAATGACAGGCTCTTACTTCCGTGGTGACAGTGTGCCGGTCCTGCTGCCCGAAGACGAAGCCCAATTCACCAAAGTCACCTACAACTACTACGAGCAGCTAAACGGCTATACCTTCCTCAAGTCTTTGGGGATCGGGTATCACTTCTACCAAGGAAAGTACACCACCGCCATCGGTGAAATTCTGAACACCGATCAGAAGACCATTCTTCACATACCCAATGTCCAGTCAGGTGAATCCACCAAAGACAAGTATGACGAGGTGGATCGTATTTTGGACATCATTGGCACGGTCACTCACCGTGACCCTGAAACCTGTGTCATTCACGTCAAGCGACATGGTGATGGCAAGGACTTGAAGGTTGCCGATCTCGTTCATGACGAACCCAAGGCACGCGATCGCATCGTTGACTACCTGCGCAAGATTGAGAAGCCAGAAGACATGGATCTCATCATTGCCCTGGGCATGGCAAAGGAAGGTTTTGACTGGAAGTTCTGCGAACACGCCCTGACCGTTGGCTACCGCGGATCGCTCACCGAAATCATTCAGATCATTGGCCGCTGCACCCGCGACAGCAACAACAAGAGCCACGCTCAATTCACCAACCTCATCGCCCAGCCTGATGCCACTGACGAGCTTGTGAAGCTGTCGGTGAACAACATGCTCAAAGCCATCACTTGTTCCCTCCTTATGGAGCAGGTTCTGGCACCAAACTTCAAGTTCAAGACCAAGGTCAACGATGACGATAAGAGCACCGATACCGAGATCAAGGTTCGTGGCTTGAAGGAGCCGAGCTCCAAGCGTGTCAAGGACATCATTGAGTCCGACCTGAACGACCTGAAAGCGGCCATACTTTCTGACGACAAGCTAGTGAAGGCTCTGCCTGGCAATGTTGATCCCGAAGTGATCAACAAGGTCATGATCCCCAAAATTATCAAAATCAAATACCCTGAACTGAGCGATGAGGAAGTTGAAGAAGTCCGTCAGCACGTGGTTGTCGATTCGGTCATCAAGAATGGCGAGATCAAACAGGAAGGTGACAAGCGTTTTGTACGCATGGCTGACAAGTTCATCAACATAGACGACTTGCACATTGATCTGATCGACCGGGTGAACCCGTTCCAGAAAGCGTTTGAAATTCTGTCCAAGTCACTGACCACGAAGATCTTCAAGGTGATTCAGGACACCATTGAAGCCACACGTGTGCAGATGAGTGACGAGGAAGCCATCCTGCTCTGGCCCAAGATCAAGGACTTCGTGAAGACCCACGGCAGGGAGCCAAACATTGCTTCGCTTGATCCTCTTGAGCGCCGCATGGCTGATGCCGTGGTCTACCTGAAAGCCCAGCGACGTCAGCAAGGAGTCTGACCGTGGAGAAGGATGACCTTCTAAAAATCCTGCAAGACGATGACATGGGCTTGCTCAATGTAAAGCCCAAACGTGCTGCTATCGGCGTGGATGAACGTCTGCTGGCCTCGTTCCAGCAGATCAACGATTTCTACCGTCAGCACGGCAAGGAGCCAGAGTCCAACCCCTCCAACATCCTTGAGTTCCAACTCTTCAACAGGCTCAAGGGACTTCGCGCCAGCAAGGAGAAATGCGAAGCCTTGCAGGACGCAGACGAGTTCAAATTACTCAACTTCGTGGAGCCTGCCAAGCCCATAACCTCAGTTGCTGACATCTTCAAGGATGACTCTCTGGGCCTATTGGACGACGAAGCCGCCAGCATCTTCGAACTAAAGCATGTGCCGTTGGTAAAGGAGATGCCCGACAAGATCGCACAGCGCAAACGCTGCCCAGACTTTGAACAGTTTGAGCCCTTGTTCAAACAGTGCCATGCAGAGCTTACCGCCGGCGTCCGTGAGGCACGCGGCTTCACTGGTGAGCAGCAGATCCAGCCTGGTCACTTCTTCATCCTCCATGGCATAACTGCCTATGTGGCTGAAGTCGGTGAGAAGGAGGTGAAGAACGGCAAGGTCAACGCCCGGCTTCGCTGCATCTTTGAGAATGGCACCGAGTCCAACATGCTGCTTCGTTCGTTGGCAACTGAACTCTACAAGGACGAGACTGGCCGCCGCATTCTGGACCCCACAGAGAAGGCCCTCGAGGCTCTGGAGCAGATCAAAGCAGACGACGAGAAGTCAGGCTACCTCTATGTGCTTCAGTCCCTCAGCACCGTGCCTGAGATCGCAGACACGAAGAACCTGTTCAAGATTGGCTACTCCACAGTGCCTGTGCCTGAACGGATCAAAAACGCGGCCGAGGAACCAACCTACCTCATGGCACCTGTGAAAGTGATTTCTGTCTTTGAGTGCTACAACCTCAACCCGCAGAAATTTGAACTGCTGCTGCACACCTTCTTTGGTAAGGCATGCCTCAACGTGGATGTTTTTGACAAGGCGGGCAAGCGGTTCTCACCTCGTGAGTGGTTCATTGCGCCACTTCACATCATTGAAGCAGCGGCACACATGCTGATCAACGGGGACATCGTGAACTACCGATACGATCCTGAAGCCCAGAGCATAGAAGAACGATAGAGCTTCCTTCCCAAAAAGATAAGGGCAAGTCGCAATGACTCGCCCTTTTTCTTTCTCGTTAGATTCGGCACCACCCGGTTTCTAACAGAACACCCTTGACATTCAAAGAATTTTTCAATATAGATGTTCTACCAAGACAATTAAATAGTATTAAATTAATAGCCGCTTGTCAACGCTCAAAATTATGCAATTGCTCTTGGTGAAAATCAAGGGCATTTTTTATGTCCGCGAAAGACAAGTTGAAGTGTTATATGTCCTTGGGCAGCAAGAGTAATCGTAAGACCCTTGACTCAGCATCGATCAACTTGTGAAGAATACAGGAATTCTAGACTGCTTGATCTTGGTTGCACCATACAGCGACGAATGAAACAGCAAAACTTGAGTGATTGGGGGTTAATCAGCAACCAGGAAGAATCCTGTGCCCACACAACATGCAGTCTCGACATCCTGGAAGTATTCAGTCAGTCATTTGTGTGACGAAAAGAGCACGGCTCATTAAAGTGAAGTAGATTGGCAGTTTACAGCGATGCGATAGATTACCGAAGGCAATAGACGAGAAGTTGCCACCACCGCCAAACGAAAGAGCCCAATAGCACAAATGTTCTTGTCCAAGGGATAAGGGAGCTACTTTCAAGCTACTGACGGAGAGCTATTCATGTCAGCTCTCTTAAGCCAGATGTTGGGAGGTGCGAGCAAATATAGGTTTAGGCTTAGTTCTGGAAGGAACGTCTTGGATACCCTGCACCCTGCTGTTAGTTGAGCAGAAAGAAACCAAGATTCGTGCAAATAGCTAACTATTTGCAAGGGCCGCAGTTCGACAGGATGAACTCGGCAGAAAGCAGAATTGCACTAGAACTCAATTGTGAGATTTTTCTAGCCAGCAAGGGATAAGGCTTTGCCGCAGTTTCCGAAGGAAACAAGGCAAAGCCATGTACTCTTCATATAGAAGATGGATTAATCATCATCCAAGAAGAATAGATTAGCCCCACTGAAACAAAGAAGAACTCGCAGAGGATTGACGATAGTCAATCAAAATTGGAAACGGCAAAAATACGCCTTGAAGCAATCAACAAAAAAGCACCCGAAGGTGCTTTTTTTAATCGGCAGGCATCTTACATCCGCCTGTAGTAGCCAACGATCTCCTCCCTCACGGCCTCAGCAAGCTCCAGCTTCATATGACCTGTCAGCTTCATTTGCTGCCCCAGTGCATCGGCGCAAACATAGGCAGTTTGGACATATCCATTGGCAGAACCACTAACTGATTCTGTAACAACAGAGAATTTCTTAATGTCAGAGCGAGAGTTGCTTCTTGCCCCCACCAAACTGAACCCCATCAGGAAGAAGACGGATGCGGTATTTACGGCCTCCAAACACAAACTTCAAGAGTAGCAGCGGAGCAGCCAGAGCTACCAGTGCCGCCTTTCCCATGTGGTTCTCAATGAATCCAATAGAAATGTACTCACCGAGAAAAACCAAGCCAATCCAAACCACCGCATAGGTAAACAGCAGGATTACGGTCAAACCGACAGGGTTAGATGCGGCTCCGAATGCCCCTGCACGGCTACCTTTGACCACAACTTCAGCCGAGCCATCAGATTGCTGAGTCACCTGGTATTGCTTCACAAACGAGCTTTTCATATGTAGAGGATCAATCATGTTCAAGGTTGTTCTGGTAAGTCGCTGGCATCAACAAGCTGCTTTTCCAGCTACTCATCCTCAACCCGACCTTTCGGGTTGATACTCAACTTTAACGCATGTTCATCTTTTTGGGTTGACAAGCAACCATTTGGGTTGTCAAAGATCGTGGAGAGAACATGCCGCCAGAGAACAACCAGCACGGAGAATTATTCAAGAGCATCGGGCGCACATTGGCCCAACGGCGGGAAGCCAAGAGCCTCACACAGGATCAGGTGGCGGAAGCCCTTCACATCGGTACAGAGGCTGTATCCCGCATGGAGCGAGGCATCACCATGCCTACCGTCCAACGTCTGGCAGAGCTTGCCGAGGTCTATGGATGCGGCATCGATGAGCTACTGATTGCCAGCAGCACCAGGACCGGCGACCAGGCCGAACTGATCTCTCAGATCCTCCACACGCTTCCCGAAGCAGACAGAGCCATGATCGTTGAGGTGGTGCAGCAGATAGCCGCACGCTTGAAGGATCGGCTTTAAGTCAGAAGAAGGCTATGGATTTATGGACGATATGCGTTGCATAGCGGCATGCTTGCCGTGGACAACTCTACGAGTTCTCCACCGCACATACCTTCGCCCACAAGCTCCACAGCCTGCCATTACATCAATTCAAGATTTAAAGAGAAGAACAGCCAAAACTAAAATCGTGGCTTCATTTTTGTACCTTGAGAAGTTTCACTGTCTTCAAGAAACTTCTGCCTGATAGCCAAGATTCGGTTTTCCACGACCTTTATTGGCTTGTCGTAGGAAGCTCTAATCTCAACAATCTTCCTATTGTTGAATGCTTGCGGCCTGTCATCCTCATCGGGAACACGCTTGCCGTGGCGATGCCACTCCCTTGTGCCATCAGCACCTTCCACAGCCGGCCCGTTCTCGCGGTGTAACTCGCCGTTTTGGTACCAAGCTGTAGCTCCACTAGCTGCCTCGACGGCTGGCCCACCGATACGGTGCAAGCTACCGTTCAGATACCAACGGCGGCTTCCATCCGCATTGACCACAGCGGGCTCATTCAGTCGGTGCCTATTGCCGTTGATCCACCATTCCTGACTTCCATCCGCCCAAATAACCGCTGGGCCGTCCAAGCGATGAAGCGCCCCATTGCGATACCAAGACTGGGTGCCATCAGCTTCTGAACAAGCTGGGCCAGCTTCACGATGAAGTTGATTATTGAAGAACCAAAGCTCCGCTCCTTCTTCTTGGTAGCGTCCATTCTTCATACGCGCACCTCCCCCTGAGTCTTTCTCATAACCTAGCAAAATTCATCGATAAATCAAGTAATCTTGGCTATCGATCTTGAGCACCTATCAGGTGCTTTTTTTACGACCCTACGTTTTCCTTGGTACCACCAAGAACCAGTTCATGGACCCTTTTTCGATTAAGGCGTAAAGTTCGCATCATTGATTGACGACGTGAACAAATCAATCAAACAAAGCGATCAACTTGTAAATATAGCGATTACCCTATCAATTACCTACTTAGTGCATGGGGCACTAGAAAGGAAGGTTCTAACAATGACTTAAACAAAGGATATTTATCATGCAAACACTTATCTCTGTGCCTACTGGCACTTTTATTGCGGTACCTAACGGTGCCTTCCCTCTTAAAGATGTTTTGGTTGCTCCAACAACAAAGCAGATCATTGAAATTCTTCGCAATGAAACTCGTGCTAATGGTAGGAAGTTGAGGATATTCCTTTCTTTCTACCAGACCTTTGACATGGTGGCCCAGCTTCAAGAACAAGGTGTTGCTCCTGAAACAGTAGATATTGAAGAGATTTCCACTGTTGCTTCTCTTGTGATTGAACAGGGCTTTGACACCATCATGGAAACCTTTACTGAAGCAGAGCGTGCCTTTTTGAACTCCCTCTTCAAAGAAGGTGAGGTGAGCCATGTCTAAGAAGGCAGCGACACCTGAAGTTGACTTTGCAGGCATTCCACACGGCCTTCTGACTTTGGAGCAGTTCATGGATTCTTCAGATGGTCAGGAAGTTATCCAGACCATGAAGAGCATTACGAGTGACCCTTATTCACTCATTGTTCCTTGCCTTATCTCTTATCAATATTATGACTTGTTCGCTCATTTTAATGATAAGGCGATTCCAACGAAGGAAGAGCGCAAGAATGATGAGGCTCTTCTAGACTTGGCAACTAGGTATGTTGTTGAATACCTTCCAAATATCGTGAGCGATATTGGACAAGAGAGGATTGGGAAGCTGATTCAGGCTCTTTCACCAGATTCATCAGTTTAGTAGAAATAATCGAGCCGTTAATGGCTCTAGCTGACAACTAGAGCCAAGCACCTGAATAGGCCTGGTGCATCCCATACAGCGATCAACTGCCAGTTTAGCGACTACCCACTTAACACCTACCAGTGAAATGGTTCATCTGGAAAGGAGGGCTCAAACATGACTTAAAACACAAAGGAATTCATCATGAAAGAACAAGAATATTTTGATGTTGGTTCTCATACCAACTACTTCAGTAACGCGGATGGCCAGACAGGCTTGGCCGCGGTCCCTTCCAACTTCGTTGATTTGGTGCTGACCGACCCACCTTATGGCATTGCAGACAGTGCCAAGCTCACCAAGAAAGGCAGCAAAATCGTCACCACCAGCCAGGCATGGGGTGCTGACTTCCACGATAGCTGGGCCAGCATTGACGACTACTACCACTGGCTCAAGCCCTTCATTGCGCAGTTTGTGCGGGTGCTTAAGGACAATGGTTCCTTGATTCTCTTCTTGGATCGGAAGTACACCGGCTTGATTGCTCACTACTTGGAACGTGACTTTGATCTGAATTTCAAGAACAAAATCTACTTCAAGAAGAAGAACCCCGTTCCCAGCATTCGCAAGAACAACTATCGCAGCACGATTGAAGAAGCTGTGTGGTTCACCAAGGGCAAGCAGTACACCTTCAACTTCGGTGCGCAGGCAGACATGGTGCAGGTGTATGAAGGTCCCATTGGGAAGAAGAAGACTGCCCACCCTACCGAGAAGTACACATGGATGGTGGAGCCTTTGATTCGCAACCACACCAATCCAGGTGACGTGGTGCTCGACGCCTTCGCAGGGTCTGCCACCACCTTGGTAGTAGCGAAGCAGCATGCCAGGAATGCTATTGGCTTTGAGAAGAGTCCTGCCATCTATGCGATGGCCAAGGCCCGCATCGAGGCAGAGCAGCTTGAACTCGCCTTCCATGCACCTGACGACGAAGCCGCCATCGTGCGCGAACTGAACAGGATCATGGATGCCGAACTTGCCACCACCTCCAGCAGCACAGCCGACTTGGTAGCAGCATAAGGAGAGCAGCTATGAAAAACATGACGTGTCTCCAATACTGCATCAACGGCATGAGCGATCGCATTTTCAGCTTCGCCAAGACCAACGAAGGGAAGAAGCTCATTGCGGTCTACAAGAAGTTCTTCGTCATCCGTGAGAACCAGATTAAGGAACTTTTGATTGCCTACAACAGCTATTTCATGGTGGCTGCTGTTTTGAAGCTCAAAGGCATGCCAGAGCACCCACGATCAGTGATTGAATTCATGGCGAGTGAAGAATTCAACGCCTTACATCTTGAATTAACAAAGGCTGTAGAAGACAACTACCCCATGTTGATGTCTTGCTTGGATAGGAAGCAGAAGCGCAAGCTTGATGCACTTTTTGCATAAATAAAAGCACCCGGTTGGGTGCTTTTCATTTTCCACGGCAGTCTATCCTGACCACTTTCCTTTTTCTCACAATCTCATCAATCTCAGGTGTCAGGGTTCTATGAAGTTCCAACATGGCAGCAGAGACTAAACATCCCCCAAACCAAAACTCTTCAACCCGATTGTGACCACTACCCTTTATGACAGCAGGACCGTCTTCACGATGAAGCAGACCACCCTTCTTCCACCTCTTCACGGTATTGTCTACGACACACTCAACCTTCGGCTTCATGCTCACCTCCACAGAAGAAACGACTCACTCTAGTGTGCTCTTCCAGGGTTGATCTGTCTTGCGGCGTCAGTCAAAATCATATGAATTTAACTGAACATAGCGAAACATGAGCCGACAACTCCAACTGAGATATCTCGTAGGCAAGCGTATCGCTCAGAAGCGCAAAGATGCCAAGCTAGTTCAAAAGGATGTGGCTGCGGATATGAACCTCAGCACTGAGGGCTATGCCAGGTATGAGCGCGGCGACAGTTCCCCAGACGTCGAATTTTTGGGCAAGCTTGCCAAGGTTCTGGGGTGCTCTGTGGCTGAACTGGTGACGGAAACCAGCACCGAGGTGAATGCTCAAGCCCAGCACATAGCCAACCTTATTGCCGATCTAGGCAGTAGCGATAGAGATGAGGTAGTGAAGATCGTTGAAAGCGTTTGTGCCGTTGCCCATAAGAAGTACAAGAAGCAGCCGCCAAAATGAACCCTCCTGCCGAGGGCTCCTACTTCATTTCCAAGCCTGGATCAGACTTGAAAATAAAGCAGGTCGACGGAAAACCTACTACTTGGCCACATCGAACTGCAAGACCTCTTCAAAGACTCTATTGCGCGCCTTCGCATCTTTGATCAATGCGGAAGCGGGCATGACATACAGATGCAGGGGAATTTCATTGTTGCTGCCAATGAGGAAATCATTGTAGACAACTCTGTCATTCAAGGAGAAGACATCCTTGAAGCCCGTTTGCTTCATGTCTCTATAAAAGGCATCATCGATTTCCACCACTGAGAAGGCGAACACTTCTAGCACGGTAGGAATTCTGTCTGCAAGCTCACTGGCATAGAGCCTGCATTGCATGAGAGCCTTGTTGTTCTCAAAGATGTCCGCACCCGGCTTCTTAAACTCAATGATCACCAGTTTGTTGGGGTGGTTCTCATCATCCTTGGAGAAGAAAGCGGCAACATCAGGACGACGGTTCTGCTTTTCGGCAACTACCTGCCCGACTTCTTCAATGATCTTGGCTAGTGTCTCGTCGCTATAGATATTGGAGTAGGACAGGAATTTGTCGTCTACCAACCAGACATTGTTCTCTCGGATTTCACTACCATCGCTTCGCTTGGGCAAGATCGCATTGTGCAAGGCATCTTCTGCGCTGCTGGGAGGCATCTTGGCAAGTGAATCAATCACCAAAGCCCGATGAACAATGAACCGAGCTAGGTCTTCGCTCGCCAGGTGGGACACATCATCCCAAGACACTGGACGACCGCTTTCCAGCGCATCGATAAGCTGATCTTCCCTTCTGGCTTGCTGGGCTCTGTAGGTTTTCACGACCTCATCCGCATCCAGCAGAGCAGCATTGCCACCCAAAGAATCGAGTTTTATGAAGGGATAGTATTTCTTGAGCTTGTCGACGTTTTGATTCTTGAACTGATCGACGTCACCTTCAGCGGCTTCATCAATCATCTTCATGCATTCCTCGTGGATACGAGGCGTCAGCTTCTCACGGCTGATGGGCGAAACCATATCAACATCTTCATCGGTCTTAGGAAGTTCTAGCCGTTGACGTTCAATGTTGGATCGCTTGTTGAAGTAGTCCGAAGTAACGAAGATCAGATGACGGCAAATATCAAATCGTTTGCTGATGACGTATTCTTCAATACATAGCTCATCAGCACAAAGCATCGCCACGATACCTTTTCTTGGCGGCTCATCCCTAAACAAGTAGCAGTTGAATTTCTGATCTAAAAATTCAAACTCTCGCGTCAACTCAGCCTTAATAGCTTCACCCGAAAAGATGTAGTTCTCATCAAAAGGCTGTCTTGAGTTGTGAGTGAACTTCAGAGTGATGCTATGACCGGCCTGATGCTTGAGGAATAGAAGAAGCCGAAGATCGTCACAAATCGCATTTACCAACTTGGTCACTTGCGTGTTGATCTTCTCTTTTAGCTCCATCAACGTAATGCTGGTGCTGACTGTGCCATCAACAGCCGACTTCCTAACATCGTCAAGCTTGAATTCCGGCGTGTAGTCAAACTCCACAAGTTCACTGGAAAGCTGGCTCCTGATCTTGACGGACTTGGCATATTTGAGGAATGCCAGTCGGCCCACACCTTTACCACCGATGCTGTCTTTGTGGCCTGTGCAAACTTCATCAAAGAAGTTCAGATTTTCAGGGGTAAAACCTTCACCATCATCAACAATGGTAATTGTTTCAAGCACTCTTCTTTCTTCAGTGCCCGGAGTGAGTTCTTGCTGCTTCTCCGAGAAATGAAGATCAACTGAAATTTGTTTGCTTCCCGCATGAATAGAGTTGGTCAATGCCTCTCTAATCACGTCACGAGCACTAACACCACCTTTATAGTGTTCAGCGATGAACTTTCTTAGATTGATTCTTGCCATCGATGCTCCACTAAATAAAGGTTAGATGGGCTCTAGCAAGACCATCAATCATCTACCAAATTGTACCTTGCGAGCATCGATCCAGGCAATGTTCTCAGAGGGTGGGCACGCCAGTGAGAACGCCTCGTCGTTCCTTAACCACGTGAGGCCGGGGCCGCCACAAGGCGTGTGCGATGCAGGTCAATCACTCAACAGTCAAAGCACCTGCCTTCAGTCGATTCTTTCGCACGATAGATTCAAGCACTACTTGAAGCTCCTTAAGCCTTTGGGACTCATCTGGAATGCCGAAAGCTTGAATTACATCTCTCAAATCTGCGACGGATATTTGCAAGTCAGATTGAGTGCTTACAGTGTTCTTATCGTATCGAAAATTCATCACTCATCTTCACCAGAGGCATTTACATTATTTGAGTCGAAATCACTTCCATCGCTTGACGGATGAAACCCTTCCGCGTCACTGACTGTCTTTTTCAATTTCTCAAAGTACTGCCCCTCCTTTCCAGAAGTGGCATTGAGAAACCACTTCTGTCTCATCTGATAGTCAAGGTCCTTTTCGATCAACTCTTCAAGCTGATCTTCAAAATTCACCCCCCCCTTGATGCCATAGACGTATTTAGCCAATTGATACAAGCCTCTGGACATACGTGGACCTATTCGTACTGTGTTTCTTGGATTCTTTACGCTTCTTTTTGTCATGATTATTTTTCTCCTTTTGACCATGAATTATTGAAACGTATTTTCATGTGAAGTCAACATCCAATGCACCATCTCACATTGGCTTCATGTCGCATAGCTACATAGATGACTCATCGGTCTCATGTCGCATGAACACATATATGATGAATCTGCCTCATGTCTCATAGCGACGTCATCTTCCATTGATTTTATTGCTGATGACAAACGTCGCGTTTTAAACATCAAATTTTTCAGTCATAAAACATCAGCTCATACTGCTGATGATCGTTGACTTCGCTTTTGATCCTGCTAAGGTATTTATAAGCACCGTTACTTTAACCCCTTCTAAAACCGAAAAAACAGGGAAAAGAACTTTAAGCAAGGTCAATCAATCCTACGTATATCCCTTTGGGCTAACTTTAGGTTTGAATATCGTGGGCTTCACCCACACCCGCTGCTGCGCGAGGCTCGATAAAAATAAGAACAAAGGAGGCTCCCTATGGGATACCCACAAAAAGAAAAAGACCCAACTCTTAAAAGAAGAGCGGGCCAGACTGGCATAGAAGCCAACAGAAAAATTCGCAGCAAGCGATTTGAAATCAGGTTCACATCTGAAGAATGGGTGGCACTCCAACAACGTGCCTCAGAAGCAGGCGCTTCTTCCACAGCAATCTGGGCCCGTTCTGTTCTGCTTCCAACGCACGATCAAGCCAACCAAGAAACCAAAGCAGAGCACAAGTTGCGTGTTCAGCTTTTGGCTTCTCTTGGAAAAATCGGCAGCAACATCAATCAGATTGCTCGTTCTCTGAACCGCATGAAGATGTGGAACAGCACCACAGAAGGCATGTTCTCCGAACTCACCAAGATCCAGGAAGGAGTGAGCACCATTGCAGAGCTATTCAGGGGGAAGAAATGAGCACCACAAAAGAGTTACCAGAGGAGTTTTCAGGCATAGCCGATTTCAACCTTATCACTACCAATTATGAAACCGGCATCACTTCGGTTGAGATCTACACCAAGTATTACCGCAACGGAGTCTTGCATCGAGATGATGGAGCTGCTGTTCTTCTTGAGGGAAAGCCACATGAATACTGGGTTCACGGACGTCAATACTCTCAAGCGGAGTACGGTCACTTTCTTGAGAAAAAAACACTTAAGGAAAAGCTTGAATCCAACCTCGGTGAGAAGGAATCTTCAAAGCGAGGAAAATATGAGAAATGGAAGATATGAAGAAATGGATAGAGTTTGTTGGTTCTTAAATGGTCGATTACATCGTGAAGACGGCCCTGCTATTGAAAGAAATGATGGTGTCAGGTTTTGGCTCCAATACGGAATTCAGCATCGTGAGGGTGGGCCTGCTATTGAACATAAAGATGGCACCTGGCACCTTTGGTACCAAATGGGTGAGCTACATCGTGAAGACGGTCCTGCCGTCGAAAGAAGTGATGGAACAAGGGAGTGGTTCTTACATGGCAAATCACTAACGGAACAAGAGTTCAATCAATGGCTTGACAAGAAAAATTTGTACGAAAAGCTTCAATCCACCCTTGAACCAAGGCACAACGAAAATAAGAAAAAGATATGAACGTCACTATTTTTCCAACAGGCAAAGGAGGTTCCGAATCAGCCGTTAGATACTTACTCAGCGATACCGATCATGAAGGCAAGAAGCGATCAGTCATGCCTGAAATTATTTTTGGCGATCCAACTACCTTCGCCGAGATCGCCAATGCCACGAAAAGGCAGCACAAGTACACCTCTGGCGTCATCGCCTTTCGTGATGGTCTTGAATCCCAGTCCGTCACACCAGAGCAGATCACCACACTAATTGAAACTTTCAGATCTACCGTCCTACCAGGCTTGAAGGTGGATGAAAATTTCGCCGACTTCTGGGTCATGCACCGCGATAAGGGCAACCTTGAGCTTCACTTCCTTGTTGCCAATACAGAGTTGTCTAGTGGGGCTCAGTTAAACATTCATCCACCCGGCCAGAAGAACATTGAGTTCTTCAATGCCTTTTCTGCTGTGATGAATGACAACTTCGGCTTCGCTCAGGTGGTGCCCGATCCACTCAAGATCGCCTTGAAACCGTTTGAGACCAAATCACCCAATGGGAAGAAGGACAAGAATGCAAAGAATGATTTTGCCAAAGTCCTTCATAGCGAGATCGTCAATGGCACCATCAGCAACCGCAATCAGTTGATTGGCTACATGAAACGCCACGGACTTGATGTGCAGGCTGTTGGTAGCGAGTTCGTCACCGTTCGCCTACCTGGTGCTGGCAGGAACACCCGTCTGAAGGGACCACTGTTTTCCAAGGACAGCGATTACGCCGCACTCGTGACAGAGCACCACGAGTCCAAGCTTCCGAAGTTCCTAACCCCAGCAGAAGCCAAGGATCAGCAGGAGAAGCTGATCGCCGGTATCCGCGCCAGAACAGCCTTCAATCAGCGCCGCTACCTCACCCCTAAGCTTGGTGCGAAACGACCTTCCAGGGCCAACAAGCTACCGACTGCGAATCTTCCACACCGCGCAGCACGCCGCCAGGATGAACAGGATCAGAAGGTCCAGCCAGTGCATGACAAAGAGATCCGCAGCACTCTCAAGGAACAGCTTACCCAGTTGAAGGAACAGGCCAATCCCGCATTGAAGCTACCGACAGCCAACCTTCCACACCAGGTGGCCCGCCAGCAAGACGAGCGAGATCGTGAAGGGCCGCTATCTAGTGTCATAGGTGTTGGTGCAGCAGTTGGTGGACTTGAAGCACAGATCGGCAATCTCTCCATGCAGTACCACAGCCTTCTCCTTTCGCTGGTCAGTGCCAAGGGTAGAAGAGCTTCCCAGATCAGGAGCCAGCTTGCAGCCTTAGAAGCAAAGCTAATTGCATTAAATCTTGAACTTGAGAAAAAGAAGCTGCAAGCCAAAGATCCAAACAAACTAACAAACATATAAAGCACCTTCGGGTGCATTTTTATTTCCATCCTATTAAATAGTTAAATTCATATGAATTTAACTTGACAATATAAATTCTTCTTCTAGATGTACAGCAACAGGAGAATTTAATGATCAAGAAGAAAAACAACACGTACAGGCTGATAAAGAAAAACATTTGCAAGTTGGCTGTCATACAAACAACCACGGGATTTTCTCCTGATCGTTTGGTATCACTTTTTCTGAGAAACCTTTCCCCAGATGAAATTCCCATTCCAAAGAAGACGAAGGATGGTTACTGGGATTGGAAACTTGCTGACAAGACAGCCTATAAATACTTCAAGAAAGAACTAACCGTCTATCTGAAGAGGAATGCAGACACTGCCAGCTTTCATGCCATGCAAGAGCACTTCAAATGCAGCCATCTAACCAAAGACTACTTTGGTGAGCACTATATATCCTTGGCTGACAACTATTTTGCACAAGAACAGCCCTTGAAGAATTTCGTACGAGAGGGATTCATTGCCATCAACCCAATTGCCCCAGAGATGTCCCCCAAGGAGATAGCCATCAGAAATCAGAAGCTAGGAAAAATCTCTGTGAAGCATTGGATTGGCGACATCATCAACTACGACTACTTCAGCCAAGCACCAGGCTTCATGATGAAGAACGTTGAGCAGGCTCTTCAGTACATTGACCTATATATACTGAACATTCTGAACGAAAAGCAGCTTGATCACGAACTTATGAAGCTATCCACCAACCAGAGACTGGAAGCCAAGCTCGCGCCCAAGGAAACACCGAAAACAAAGATCCAAAAGATATGAAAAAGCGCCCAATGGGGTGCTTTCTTCTTTTCGTCAGTCAAATTCATATGAACTTAACTTCAATCTTCATCATTTCTTTGAAGGAGTATCGAATCTGTATGGCTGCAAGAGTGCCAAGTGTTCTTTGGTTGGATTCTTCCAACTGAATCCTCCCTTTTTCCATGACTCTGTTTCAACAAGCCTTCCTTTAGTCTTCCCCCACTCAATCAGCTTTTCCATCATGGCGTCATGCGGATAGACATAGACATCATCTCCGCTTCTGAAGGCGACATAGAGATCCTTCCCGCAGTATTTACGATTGACTTCAAAACGGCCCTTCTGCTGAACTTTCAAAAAGGTCCTTCCATCAACATGACTAGCAATAAAATCCGCACCTAGCCAATCATCGTTGAGTGGAATGCAGTTAAATCCATAGTCAGCCAACCGGGCGGCAATCTTGTGGAAGTTGTAGCTCTCCTTCTGAGGGGAGTTCAAATCTGCATAGGCAATGTGCTTGAATTCTTGTTTTGGCATGTCTGCACCTATCTCGCATAGCGGCTGATGCACCCGCCACACATCCATTCGCCATCGTCATAGATTCCGCCAGTCATGTCGGTCTTCTGGTGACACCAGCCACACACCGCATAGATGACCGTGCCGTCATACCGATCTCGCTCGGGCTCACGGCAGCCCTTCTGATTGGATGGCAGCAGCCTGGGATCTGGCGCCGTGGCGAACCTTCCGCAGTTCGTACACCACTGACCACCATGATGTTCAATCGTGCTGGCCTTCTTACAGTGAGGGCAGACAACCACATCGGGAGCAATCACAGGCAGCACGTCGACCGGGACCAGCTCAGCAATGCTTTCCACCCTCTTGCAACTCATACCGTTGCTGTTCAGGTGGTTCAGCAAGGGATCAAAGCCCTTGTCTCCACTGAGCACGAAGCATTGGGTGTCAGGGGCTGTCTCAAAGGTTCTGCCGAGTTCAAAGGCAATGTGAAAGTCCAAGGCATTCTTGCCAGCACCTGAAATTTTCAGGAAGTCCACCCGCTTGAACCTATGGGCTGTTGCTGGCTTCTTGGAAGCCCTGGGATGGTTCTGGTTGGCGCCGACGAAGATGATGGCTCTGAAGCTCTCATCCAAAGGGGATAGGTCGACCTTGTGCTTGTTCTCAAGGTCCACGAGCAGCAGCTTACTGCCGCTGGCCGATGATTTAGTGCTGGTCATTTCTTCGCCCACCACGAACCAGGTGTTCAATGTATGGAGAAATTTTCTCCATCATAAAACCAGTAAACTCAGCAGCCTTCTCTTTCGGAATAATCTCGTTCTCTTTTATTCCAAGACTCTTGGCAGCATGATCAAAGCCCTCTTTAACGGCTCGCTCTAAGGCTCTGCTCTGACCTCTAGCCAGAATAATTGGTAAAGCATAGTCCGCTGCTGCCTTATGCTTTTCCTGGTCAAAGCCTTCACCCCTCATCAGGGATGAAAATTCTTCTTCGCTGATTTGAGGATTCACCTTGACGGCGACCCGCTCCCCATCTACTGGATTGACGGTGTAAATCTCGTTCCTGTATGAGCCTGCATACTGGTCACTCAGGAGAACAACAATCCTGAAGATGCCAAAGTATTCAATGTAAGACCAGAGCCGTTTTTTCTTCGGATCACCATGCAACGACACACAATGAAAAATGCTGTCCGTGGGCCTTCCTTGAACAAGGTCAGATAGATAAGCAAATCCGAATGGGCTGTCTTCCGCTTGAGGGTTCAGAAGATACTCCAGAGCCTTCTCGCATTGAGCGTGTGGCACTCCGCATTCAGATGCAAAGGCGAAAGCCGTCTTGACCAATGATCTACCAGCTTCTGGCCCTCCCAACGAAAGGCTGACGTGAAGAGGTGAATCCAAGTAGTTGGTTTTTACCTCCAGCTCACTTAGAGCCTTTTCAACATCAAAATTCGGATACTTTCTAGAAATACCTTTGAGCCGCTGCTTCGCCTCTTCAATGGTCTTGGCGGTCAGGTTGATCTCGATCTTCCCTCCGAGATCCTTTTCTGAATACGTAGACTTCTCCGGTGTGAACGAGCCGTCATTGAGCAGCCAATATTTATCACCCTCCACTGTCTGCACGATCTGCTTAGGCGGCTCGCCTCGCTCTCTACTGATGCCGACTGCCAAAGCGAACCAGTTAAGTTGCCTTGCAAGTTCTGCATCCCAGCCCTCACCACGCTTGTTATTGCAGTCGTTGCATATGAATCCAGTCGTCTTCTTCCTACCGCCAATTGCATTGGGAATGATGTGCTCTTTCGTCTTGTTCTTTCCTGATAAATTCTCAGGACACAACGCACATTTTTTAGAAGAAGTCATCAAGCTCTCATCATATGAAGTTGAGCATGAGACGACCAATAGAATTGGTCAGATCACGAGCAAAGAGAGCCAGCCACCGCTGGGAATCGTCACCAAAGTGAGACTCGCTGAAGCCGTTCCTTGAGTTTGCAATGGCATTGGTCAAGGTGGGCATGGCATTGACGATCTCAACAGGAAACGGGCCTTGCGCCTGAAGTTTCTTGCTGATGTCCTCCTTCACCACCTTGCATAACGGCATGAGGTCCGTCAGGGCAGCTTGGGCAGGAACATGCTTGCGAACATATGCCTTGTAGAGCCCTTCAAGACAGGTGTAGCTCAACGTCGTTGCCCTGTTGTAGTGGTGGGCATCAATGGCTTGGTCGATGTCCTTGAGGCTCTTGTTCAGCTTCTCCGAGTTCCAGAGGTCAACGGGAACCACCGTGGTAGGCACCGCATAGCCACCACCAAATACGATGTTCCTGATGTTGTCTGCCGCAGGCTTGTCGTGAACCTCAATGTGGTTGATGAAGACACGATAGAGGCTGAACCTGCTGGGCTCTGGAAGACCTTGGATAAGGTCCCAATAAAAGTCCTTGCGTGAATTGGACTTTCCTTGGCTTTGCCTCAACGGCAGCAACTGCTGATAGCTTGGCGAACCAGGATCGACCTGCTGCACCATGCGGCAGAAGGTCGCACCACCGACATACAGATCCTTGTTTTCGCTGCTGTTGAGTGAAGCGAACAAGTAGTTGTAGGCCGCGATCCAGTTGACCGTAGACATCACCTTCTAACCCCGGCCGCTTCTGTCAAGCCGGGCTACAGCACAGGTGTCAGCCCCACTTTCAAGAAAGCGATCCTCATAGAAGCTTTCCTCTTGCTCCATTACGCTATCCCGACTTCATCAATGATTAAACAAAGAGTACCGCCGCTCTAGATGCTGGCCCAACAGATGGACAAGCGACGAAGGGACGATCCAGATCAGAACAAGGATGGACACATAGGCAAAATCCACCAACCCCGTTTGATGCTTCAGTGCAATAAAGAAAACAGGACAGAGAGCAAGTTCAAGCAGGAAGATAAATGCGGTGTTGCCATGCTCCCGCAGGTGCTTGTACGACTCGGCCAAATCCACCAGTCTTGAATCTGTTTTTTCGGCGGTGTTGCCTTCATCATCTTCCCAGGTGCTCTTTTCCTCAATTACCCCTCTTCTTTTGGAAAGTTTATTCAGATAGGCGTATGCAACACTGGCTTCGTAGCCTTGACTGAATCCGAACAGCTCTCTTCGGGCATATACCTTGTAGAGCCGAACTAGTTGAACTGCCGCAAAGACCGACACACTGGCGAAGGCGAGCCAGAGCCAATCAAACCAAGCTGCGGCAAAGGCTGCAAGTGCGAAGAGAACTGCATGTCCATAGGGGCTGAGCCAGATTCCAGATAGCGTGCCTTTCCTATCCTTGAAATCCAAGACTCTGGTCGCATGGAAGACAAGAATGGGGTATGAGGCGATATAGCAGTACAGAGAGCCGAAGAGTAGCCAGACGATCAGATGGGCGGTACCGAAGTCCTTCCACTCTTTCAGAAGAAAGACCGGAACGTAGTTGGAAATCGCATCCTTGGCATTCAAGTCCAACCATCGGATGATCAGCATTCCCGCCACGGAAGGCAGGAAGTAGCGAACAAGATAGTTTTCCCACCAGCGGGTGGCGGCTGAAGCGCTGCTCATCTTTAAGGTTTCCTGTCAGTTCCTGTTAGCTTCATCATCCCACTTCTTCAGTAGAAGCAGCTTCTCACCGATCTTGATCTCAAGACCTCTAGGTGTTGGTTGATACCAACCGGGTTCATGCATGCCATCGGGAAGATAGGTTTCCCCAGCAGCATAAGCATTGGGTTCATCATGTGCATAACGGTACTCATGCCCATAGCCTAGTTCTTTCATGAGCTTTGTTGGTGCATTCCGAAGATGGACAGGAACCTCACGGCTTTTATCCTGCTTCACAAACGCACGAGCTTGGTTATAGGCGTTGTAACCAGCATTGCTTTTTGCGGCAACAGCAAGATAGATGACTGCTTGACCAAGTGCCAACTCACCTTCAGGACTGCCCAACCGTTCATAGGTCAAGGCTGCATCGTTGGCTATCTGCATTGCTCTGGGGTCGGCAAGGCCAATGTCTTCCCACGCCATACGAACGATGCGACGGGACAGATACCGCGGATCAGCACCACCGTCCAACATGCGAGTCAACCAGTAGAGGGCAGCATCAGGATGGGAGCCACGAACCGACTTGTGCAGGGCTGAAATCTGGTCGTAGAAATTGTCCCCGCCCTTGTCAAAACGCCTCGCGTTCAGGGACAAGGCATTCTGTATGAAGTCAGCATCAATCTTGCGGACACCAGCAGCACCAGCAGCCGTTTTGCACTGCTCCAGCAGGTTCAGAAACCGTCTTGCATCACCGTCTGCATAGCCAATGATGGTGTCCCGCGCCAGGTCGTCAAACTCCAGCTCACCAAGGGCCTTCTCTTGAGCCCGTTGAAGCAGTTGCTTCAGTTCCTCGTCCGTCAGCGACTTCAGCACATAGACCTGAGCCCGCGACAGCAAAGCCGAATTCACCTCAAAGGAAGGGTTCTCTGTGGTGGCTCCAATGAAGGTGAACAGCCCTGATTCCACGTGAGGCAACAAAGCATCTTGCTGAGACTTATTGAACCTGTGAATTTCGTCCACGAACAAGATGGTGTTCTTGCCTTGAGCAAGATATTGCCTCGCCTGTTCCATTGCTTCCCTGATGTCTTTGACACCGGAGAGAACAGCAGACAAGGCGATGAACTCACACTTGAAGGCAGTGGCTGTGAGTCGTGCCAAGGTCGTTTTACCGACACCCGGCGGCCCCCAGAAGATCATGGAGTGCGGCTTGCCCGACTGGAAGGCCAGTCTCAGCGGCTTGCCCTCACCCAGCAAGTGAGATTGCCCAATGACCTCGTCCAAGGTCTTGGGGCGAAGGGCTTCAGCCAGTGGTGCAGAAGGCTCTTGTGCGAACAAATCAGCCATGCTTCACCACCTCCGAACAATGGGGAAGCCCCAAAATCTGCACAATGACTCTTCTAAGCTGTTGATTTATATATGACTTGACAGCCTTGTTGAAGCGGTGCACCTCGTCGACGAACAGAATGGTGTGGCGGCCGGAGCGCTGCAGCGCGGCGTGCGCGCGCTCCACCGCCTCGCGGATGTCCTTGACGCCGGAGAACACCGCCGACAGCGGGATGAATTCAGCGTCGAAGCTGGCGGCGAGTATGCGCGCCAGCGTGGTTTTGCCTACGCCGGGCGGGCCCCACAGAATCATCGAGTGAGGGGTGCTCGCTTCCACCGCCAGCCGCAGCGGCTTGCCGGGGCCGATCAGGTGCCGCTGGCCGATCACCTCGTCGAGGCGGCCGGGACGCAGCGCTTCAGCCAGCGGTTTTTTCGGTTCATTGGCAAACAGATCGTTCATGGCGGGGTTCTGCGGCGGGGAAAATCAAAGCGACAGTATATCAGTTGATCCGCCGGGCGCGGCTGCCGCGCGGATTTGTTGCGGCGCAAAAAATCTGGCGAGGACGGGGGATTGCTGGCAAATTGTTTCCATCGTCATGAGACGGGGAATAAAGGGGATAAACAATGCAAGCCATGGATACCGGCCGCCTGATTCTGCGGCCCTTCGACGAAAACGACCTGGACGCTTTTTACCGGCTCGGCACTGTGGCCGAGGCCATCCGCTATGTCGGCAATACGCCCTTCGGCTCGCGCGAACAGGCTTTGCAAGCGATGCGCGACGGCCCGCTGGCGGATTACGAAAAACACGGTTTCGGCCGAGTGGCCTGCGTGTGGAAGGACAGCGGCGAGGTGATCGGCTTCAGTGGCCTGAAATACATGGCGGCGGTGGACGCGGTGGAGCTGGGCTATCGCTTTCTGCCCGAGTACTGGGGCCTGGGCCTCGCCACCGAGTCCGGCCGCGCCTGTCTGCGTCTGGCGCGGGACGTCTACGCGCTGGATAGGCTGGTGGGCCTGGTGCACCCCGACAACGCCGGGTCCGCGCGCGTGCTGGGCAAACTGGGCTTCGCGGTGGAGGGGAGGCTGAGTTTGGACTTCATTCCGGACACGCCGGTGGAGGTGTTCGCCAGGCGCTTGCTGGCCGACGAGGCCTTGTGAAGCGAGCGCCCGAAGATCTGACCCGAATTCTGCAACCCGCCGCGCCGGCGGGTTTTTTCTTTGGGCGCCGCCAGGGTGGAATCTGGCGGTTTTGCCGAATTTGACGCGCGTCAAATACGCTCGTGGTTGCGCATGACATGGGTGAAATCTGATGCATAGAATCTCGCCGTGATAATTTTTTTGTCATCGCCATGAAACTGCATCTAGACGCCGAAGTGCTCGCCGACTTCGTATCCGCCCTGTTGGGGCCGGACAGCGAGGTGGCGGTGCACGATCTGTCCAATCCCAGCGCTTCGCTCAAAATCATCCGCAACGGGCATGTGTCCGGCCGCAGCGTCGGCGCGCCGGCCACCGATCTCGCCTTGAGCATGGCGCGGGAGTGTTCCGGCAAGGGCGGCGAGGATTACCGGCTGAACTACCGCAGCAAGACCCGGAGCGGCGTATCGCTGCGCTCGTCCACCCTGGTGATCAAGGACGACGCCGGCCGCGCGCAGGCCATGCTTTGCGTCAACTCCGACGACAGCCGCTACAAGCGCGCGCTGGAAGCGGTGCAGGCGCTGCTGCCGGCGGAACTGTCTCACGATCCGCACCAGGAAACGCTGTCGCAGGGTATCGACGATGTGGGCGTGGGCATCATGCAAAGCGTGTTGGAGCAATACGCGATCGATCCGGCGCGCTTGTCCGGCGATGAAAAATTGGAGGCGATCCGGGAATTGAATCAGCGCGGCTTGTTTTCCGTCCGCGGATTCGTCGGCAAGGCCGCGCAGGCGCTGGAGATTTCCGAGCCCACGCTTTACCGCTATCTGAAGCAGTGTCGTGACTGAGGGCTTCTGATTCGCGTCCGTCGTCCCTTCCCGCGCTGTTGGCGCTGCGCGGCGGGGACATCCAAGCATCCGGTTGGCGCCGGAGCGCTTGGGACAGCATTGAAACCACTAAAGGATCAACGAGTATGGACATCACCCAGGTGGGCGTCAAGCCCAGGGCAAGCGCTGCCGAGCGCGCGGGAATGAGCGAGGCGGAGTGGCGGGAGGCGGTGCGTTTCGACGGCATCGACCGCGGTTGGGTCGTGATGAGCATAGGCATGGCGATAGGCGCCGGCATTGTGTTCCTACCGGTGCAGGTGGGGCTGATGGGCTTGTGGGTTTTCCTGCTGTCGTCCGTCATCGGCTATCCGGCGATGTATCTGTTTCAGCGTCTGTTCATCAACACCCTGGCGGAGTCCCCCGAGTGCAAGGACTACCCCAGCGTGATCAGCGGCTACCTGGGCAAGAACTGGGGCATTTTGCTGGGCGCGTTGTACTTCATCATGTTGGTGATCTGGGTCTTTGTGTATTCGACCGCCATCACCAACGACAGCGCCTCCTTTCTGCACAGCTTCGGCGTCACCGAGACCTTGTTGTCCGCCAACCCCTTCTACGGACTGGGCCTGATCTGTCTATTGGTGGCGCTGGCCTCCCGAGGCGAGCAACTGCTGTTCAAGATTTCCACCGGCATGGTGTTGACCAAGCTGGGCGTGGTGGCGGTGCTGGGCCTGGCCATGGTGTCGGAATGGAAGCTGGTCAATGTGGGCGCTTTCCCATCCGTGGGCAGCCTGATCAAGGACGCCATCATCATGCTGCCGTTCACGCTGACCTCCATTCTGTTCATCCAGAGCCTGAGCCCGATGGTGATTTCCTACCGCGCGCGGGAAAAGTCGCGCAAGGTGGCGCAATACAAGGCGATGCGGGCGATGAACATCGCCTTTGGCATCCTCTTCGTCACCGTCTTTTTCTATGCGGTGTCCTTCACTCTGGCGATGGGGCATGAGCAGGCGGTCAAGGCCTCGCATGAAAACATCTCGGCCCTGGCCATGGTGGCCAGCAGCATGCCGGGCGATATGGTCAAGCTGTTCAGCCTGATCCTGAATATTTTCGCGGTGATGACCGCGTACTTCGGCGTTTATCTGGGCTTCCGCGAGGCCTGCCAGGGCCTGGCGATGAATCTGCTGCGCCGGGCGATGCCGGAGGAGCGCATCCGTCCGGATTGGGTGGCCAAGGGCATCATGGTGTTCACCATTTTGCTGTCCTGGGGCGCCATCGTGCTGAACGCGCCGGTGCTGAGTTTCACCTCGATCTGCAGTCCGGTCTTCGGCCTGGTGGGCTGCTTGATCCCGGCCTACCTGGTCTACCAAGTGCCCTTCCTGCACAAATACAAGGGCGGCGCGCTCAAGATCATCATCGCCACCGGCCTGCTGTTGTGCGTGTCGCCCTTCCTGGCCTTCTCCTGAATTTCCGCCGCCGTTCCATTTTGCGGGCGGCGGCAAGACTTTGATTTAATTTGATTGGAAAGCGTAATCACCATGTGTACATCGACTCTCAACACTGATTTGTGGCCGAAGTTCGTCAAGGCGGCGCGCGCGGAAGTGGCGCCGGCGCTGGGTTGCACCGAGCCGATTTCATTGGCCCTGGCCTGTGCCATCGCCGCCAAGACGCTGGGCCGCGCGCCTGAGCGCATCGAGGCGCGGGTATCGCCCAATCTGATGAAGAACGGCATGGGCGTGACCGTGCCGGGCACCGGCGCCGTGGGCCTGCAGATCGCCGCCGCGGTGGGCGCGCTGGGCGGCGATCCGGACGGCAAGCTGGAAGTGCTCAAGGGTTTGAGCGGCGAAACGGTGGACGCGGCCAAGCGCATGCTCGCCGAGCATCGCGTGACGCTGAGCATCGCGGACGTGCCCAACATCCTCTATTCGGAAGCCCGGGTTTTCGCCGGCGAGGAGACAGCCCGCGTCTGCATCGCCGATTCGCACACCCATGTGGTGCTGATCGAACGCAATGGCGCGGCGTTGTTCCGCGCTGAACTCGAGACCTCCGGCCAGGCCGGCGCCGCGTACGACTTTTCCGACGCGACGGCGCGGGATGTCTACGACTTCGCCACCCAGGCGCCGCTGGAGACCATGGACTTCATCCACGAGGCGGCCACCTTGAACGAGGCGCTGTCGCGGGCGGGCATGGGAGGGCAGTTCGGCCTGCATATCGGCGCGACCTTGCACAAGCAGGTGAGCGCCGGCTTGCTGTCGGATAATCTGCTGACCCGCATTCTCACCCGCACCACGGCGGCGTCCGACGCCCGCATGGGCGGCGCCACCCTGCCGGCGATGAGCAATTCCGGTTCCGGCAACCAGGGTATCGCCGCCACCATGCCGGTGGTGGTGGTGGCCGAGCACGTCGGCGCCGACCGGGAAACCCTGACGCGGGCGCTGATGCTGTCTCACTTGATGGCGATTTACATCCACGCCCGCTTGCCCAAGCTGTCCGCGCTGTGCGCGGTCACCACCGCGTCCATGGGCGCGGCGGCGGGCATGGCCCATCTGTTGGGCGGCGGCTACGCGGTGGCCGGCATGGCCATTTCGAGCATGATAGGCGACCTGGCCGGCATGATCTGCGACGGCGCGTCCAATAGCTGCGCGATGAAGGTGTCCACCTCGGCCGGCTCCGCCTACAAGGCGGTGTTGATGGCCTTGGACGGCGTGTGCGTGGCCGGCAGCGACGGCATCGTCGAGTGCGAACTGGACGCCTCCATCGCCAACCTGGGCAAGCTGGCCAGCCAGGGCATGGTGCAGACCGATGTGCAGATTCTGAAAATCATGATGGACAAGCAGGCGGCCGCCGCGAGCTGATGCGGCGGCGGGTTTGCGCGCGGCCGGTGTCCGGCTTGACGCCCTTGAAGCGTAACGGTTTCGGGGGCGTTTCTCATGGCGTGGCGTGTTTGCGTTTGCAGCGTCCAGCACGCGAAGCGGGCAGGCGATGGCGCAAAACGACAGTGTCTTGCGGCGCGCGCGTGATGATTCCGGACGCGGAAAATCGCCGCTGTGCGGGTTTTTAAGGGGAGGGTCGCGGCGCTGCGCCGCTAGGAGCTAAAACCAGGAGATGGTGCGAAAGGAGAGACTCGAACTCTCACGCCTTGCGGCGCTGGAACCTAAATCCAGTGCGTCTACCAATTCCGCCACTTTCGCTTTGATGCCGCTTGCAAATCCGGCCAGAAGCCCTAATTTGCAAGGGAGTGCAAGAATACCCGAAGCGCTTTCCCGGCGCAAGCCGGCCCGCCTGGAAACTTATTGCCACGGCGGCGGTCACTGTCGGTACAATTTGATAAAAATCCCTTTGGAGAAAGGCTTAATTATGCACCCGAACCTTGAGACGGCCTATCAGACGACCGGTATGGCCGAGGTACGCCATAAGGTTCTTCGCAATACTTATGGTTTGCTGGGCTTGTCGATGATCCCCACGGTGATGGGGGCCATCGTCGGCACCAATATGAATTTCGGCTTCCTGGCCGGCAGCCCCATCATCGGCATGCTGGCGATCCTGGCCGTGTTTTACGGCCTGGTGTTCGCCATCGAGAAAAACCGCTACAGCTCGGCCGGCGTGTTCCTGATGCTGGGCTTCACCTTCCTGATGGGCTTGCTGTTGGGGCCCTTGCTGCAACTGGCGTTCAAGTTTTCCAACGGCGGCCAGCTGATCATGACCGCGGGCGCGGCCACCGCGCTGGTGTTTTTCGTGATGGCGGGCATCGCCACCACCACCAAGCGCGATCTGAGCGGGCTGGGCAACTTCCTGACCGTGGGCGCCATCGTGCTGATGGTGGCGGTGGTGGCCAACATCTTCCTGCGCATGCCGGCCTTCCATCTGATGATCTCGGCGGCCTTCGCGCTGTTCAGCTCGCTGATGATTCTGTGGCAGGTCAAGGTGGTGGTGGACGGCGGCGAGGACAGCTATATTTCCGCCGCGCTGTCCATCTACATCAGCATCTACAATCTGTTCACCAGCTTGCTGCAACTGCTGCTGGCCTTCGCCGGCGAGCGCGACTAAAACCCGCGCCGGCATCGCCTTCCAATCAAAACGCCCCGTCCGGGGCGTTTTTTTGTTCCTTTTTTTTCCCTTCCCTAGCGCTTCTGTCTGACAAATCCTGACGCCCGCCCACCGGTCCGGCGGCGCTTTCGGCTGGCCGCTCGCGGCGTGGCTGGCGATGGCTTGTCTAGTTCTTTCCCTGCTAAGCGGTTGATTTTGACAAGATTTTTCGGGCTTTGTTGCTTCGTGTTGTCATATTTGCGAATGGGAATTATTGCATTTTGTATTATGAAGTTTTTATATACGATAAAAATAAATAGGACTTTGGCATTTTTGGTTTTGATGATTCACTGCTTAGGCAGGCGCCGCTTGGGCCGGCTGAACGCGGCGACGGACGCCGCCTCGGCGGCCCGGCGCGAGCGCCGACGCAGGTTCGCCGCATGGCGCCCGGAGCAGGGCGGCTAGTGTTCCGGGTTTGGGCGCCGGCGAAGAACCGAGGATTTCACCGCCGCTGGCAGGCGGCGGCGAATGGCCGGGAGCGATGGGGTGGCAGCCCCGGACTCACGGCGGTTGTTCCCTATCGACAGCAGTTTCGACACTTAGGAGATGCAATGCGTATCCATATCACGGTGGGCGCGGTTTCGCTGGCCCTGGCGTCCCTGGCCGGTCAGGCCGCAACGCCCTTGCAAGCGGGAGATCCGCTGGTGTCCCAGCAATGGTTCCTGCAAAACACGGGGCAGAACGCGTTTTCGCAACGCGGCGGCGTGGCCGGCATCGATCTGAACCTGGCGCTCAGCCATTCGCGCAGCATCCAAGGCCGCGGCGTGACGGTGACCGTCATCGACGACGGCTTGGAAATCCGCCATCCGGACCTGGCGGGCAATGTGGTGCCCGGTTCCAAGAACCTGGCCAACAATAGCGACGACCCGACCCCCAGCTCGGCCACCGACAGCCACGGCACGGCCGTGGCCGGCATCGCCGCCGCGGTGGGTTTCAACAATCTGGGCGGCCGCGGCGTGGCGCCGGCGGCCAGCCTGAACGGCTTCAACTGGCTGAAGGCGCAAACCACCGCCGGTTGGATGTTGTCTCACGGCAAGTCGCCGAGCGACAGCGCCGGCCAGTCGTCCACCCTCTCCCGCGTGTTCAACCAGAGCTACGGCAGCTCGGCGATCCGCTCGATCCCGGGCAATCCGGACACCGATATGACGCTGCGGGTGCGCGACGAGGCGCACGAGGACGTCAGCCTGCGCAGCAACGGCGGCAAGGGCGCGGTCTTCGTCAAGTCGGCGGGCAACGCCTACGTCAGCTTCCAGTCCGGCTCTGACGACGACGGCAAGCCTACTTATGTCTTGGCCAAGGCCGGCAACGACGGCCTGCCGATCCAGGACTCCAACCTGACCACCGACAACAGCAATTACTGGAACGTGGTGGTGTCGGCCTTGAACGCCGACGGCGTGCGCTCGTCCTACTCCTCAGTGGGCGCCAACGTGCTCTTGACCTCGCCGGGCGGCGAGTACGGCACCGCCAGCCCGGCGATGGTGACCACCGATCTGGTGGGTTGCGACCGCGGTTCCAACTCCACGCTGCGCCCGTCCACCAATCAGTTGCACGGCGGCACTGCGCTGGACCCGAATTGCGATTACCGCGGCACCATGAACGGCACTTCCGCCGCGGCGCCGGCCGCCTCCGGTTCGTTTGCGGTGCTGATGTCGGCGTATCCCAATCTGAGCGCGCGCGATGTGCGCGATCTGCTGATCAAATCGGCGCGCAAAGTGGACGCCAATCATGCAGGCGTGACCCTGGCGTTCAAGGACGCCAAGGGCGGCGCGCACAGCTACCAGGCTTTGCCGGGATGGCAGAACAACGCCGCCGGCCTCGCTTTCCACCCGTTCTACGGCTTCGGCCTGATCGATGTGGACAAGGCGGTGGAACTGGGCCGCAATCACAAGCCGCTGACGGCGCTGGAAAAGACGCGCTGGCAGACGGTGTCGGTGATGAAGGCGATTCCGGACGCCAGCGAAGCCGGCCTGGACAGCGCGTACACCCATGCCGAGGATTTGACGGTGGAAGCGGTGCAGGTGCTGGTGGACGCGAAACACGGCCGCGCCAACGACCTGGCGGTGGAGCTGATCTCGCCGGCCGGCACCCGCTCGGTATTGCTGTCGCCGCGCACCGGCCTGGTGAATGAGAGCTACGGCCTGAACCAGCAGCGCCTGTTGTCCAACCACTTCTACGGCGAATCGGCGCGCGGCCAATGGCGGCTGCGCGTGATCGACACCAACGGCGCCGAGTACTATTACGACTACCGCGACGCTCAGGGTCAGCGCACGCTGAGCCTGCCCAACGCCGCCGGCACCCTGCGGTCTTGGTCCATCCGCTTCATCGGCCACAAAGGAGCATAACGATGAAACATTCCCTGATTCTGGCCGGCCTGCTGGCCCTGGCCGCCGGCGCCCAAGCCGCCGACGTTCCGTCCTTCAAGCAGAAGCCGGGCGGTCAGCCGCTGGTGATCAACGGCAAGACTTATTACAAACAAGCGGCGCCGGCCGGCAAGCTGCCGCTGGGCGTCAGCGCCCGCTCGGCGGCGAGCGAAGGCGGCGCGACGCTGAAGCGCGGCGACGTGCTGCGTTCCGAAGGCGAACTGGCGCCGTCCAAGGTCAGCGGCGTGGTGATGGTGAAGCTGGCTTCGCCGCGCGACGAGGCCGCGCTGGCGCGCGATCACAGCCTGAGCGTGCGCTACCGCACCCAGAGCGTGGTGGTGTTCGACGCGCCGGCCCAGGCCGAGCTGCTGTCCTTGCAGCAGCGTCTGGCCGCGGACAAGCGGGTCAAGCAGGTGCAGTTGGAGGTGTTCAGCAATAGCGAGTTGCCGCAGTAAGGGCGTTCGCCAGTCCAAAGGACGACGCCGGCCCGGGGCCGGCGTTTTTCATGCCTCGGCGGTGTGCGGCTGCAGGTGGCGGGTGTTTTGGCCCAGTTCCACCAGCAAGCGATCCAGCCGCGCGATGGCGTCGGCGATGGCCTGGGTTTCGCCGGACAGGCTGCGCGTGGATTCGCCCACCGCGGTGATGTCGTGGGCGAACTGGGCGAAACCCTGGTTCTGATTGGCTTCCGCTTGAGACATCTGGCTGAGCAGGCTGGCCAGCTCGCCGGTTTCGCGGATGATGCCGGAGAGTTTTTGCTGGGCGTCCACCGAATGGTCGCGGCCGGTCCGCATCTGCTGATTGCCGTCCCGCATCGCCACCAGCGCCTGATTGGTGCCGTCGACGATCAGCCGGATCTTCTGCTCGATGTCCAGGGTGGCGTTCTGGGTGCGCTCGGCCAGTTTGCGCACCTCGTCGGCCACCACGGCGAAGCCGCGGCCCAGCTCGCCGGCGCGCGCCGCCTCGATGGCGGCGTTGAGCGCCAGCAGATTGGTCTGGTCGGCGATGTCGCGGATCAGCTGCACGATGCCGCTGACCTCGGCGCTGCGTTCGCCCAATTGTTCCAGCCGGCCGGAGGCCAGCGCAATCACCTCGCCGGCCTTGCTCAACTGGCGCACCGCCTGGTCCATCGCCTCGCCGCCGCCCAAGGCCGCCTGGCCCGCGGTGTGCGCCAGCTGGGTGGCGGTTACCGATTGCTCGGCGTTCTGGCTGGTGACCACCGCCATCTGCTGGGCGATCACCACCATGTCCTCGGAGCGTTCGCGCTGGCTGGCCATGGTGTCGGCCATATTGCCGGTGCTGCCGGCGATGTCGCGGCTGGCGCTGGAGGCGGCCTGGATGGACTGGGTCAGCTGGGCCATCAGCTGCCGCATCGCCTGTTGCGCCTGTTCGGCCTCGCGCCGCGCGCTTTCCAGTTTCTCGAAGCTTTTGACCTTGGCCTTGTCGAAAGCCAGCGCCAGGGCCAGCACCACCAGGGACAGGCCGGCCAGAGACTTGGCTTGCAGCTTGGGGATTTCCGCGTGGGGAATCGGGTTGGCCGGCAGCAGGCCGCGGGCGCTCAGCCACAGGAAGAGCCCGATGGCGGCCGCGGTCAGCGCCAGCCAGACCATGCCGGAGACGCGGGTGGCGACGAAGACGGCGGTGAAGGGAATGGCGGCGAACCAGACAATGCTGGTGGATTGGATGCCGCCGTTGACGTAGACCATCCAGCACACCATCGCGTACATGCAGCTGGTGATGAATTCCGCGCTGAAGCGCACCGCGCCGCTGAGCTTGAGCAGCAGCGGCCCCAGCAGCAGGCCCAGGCCGCCTAGCGCGATGCCGGCGGCCATCGCGCGGTGGCCCAGTTGCAGGTATTCGACGGCGAACAGCGGCGCCACCAGACCGGCCAGCAGGCCGACGCCGACGACGGTGCGGCCGCGGATCGCCTGTTCCGGGGATAGGCGGACGCGGTCCGGGATGAACCATTCGGTGATGGTTTGAATCGACATGGAGTGCCCCTCTGATGCGTTGTAGACGCGGCTGCGGACGCAGCTTGTTGTTGTGCGGCTCTTATGGCGCTCCAATGTAAAACAATTGTTTGAATTAACGCAATGGCATGACCGGACAGGGCGGCGAAGGGGAGGGGCGCTGTTGCGCGGAACGGCGAAACCGCCTGCCGGGCGGCAGGCGGTTGGGGGAGGGCGGCTTCAGTTCAAGCGGACTCGCCTTGCTCCGCCTGCAGCGCGGTCAGCGCGATGGTGTAGACGATGTCGTCCACCAGCGCGCCGCGCGACAGATCGTTGACCGGCTTGCGCAGGCCTTGCAGCATCGGGCCCACCGACACCACGTTGGCCGAGCGCTGCACCGCCTTATAGGTGGTGTTGCCGGTGTTGAGGTCCGGGAACACGAAGACGGTGGCGCGGCCGGCCACCGCGCTGTCCGGCGCCTTCTGGCGGCCCACCGATTCCACGCTGGCGGCGTCGTACTGCATCGGGCCGTCTATCAGCAGGTCCGGCCGCTTTTCCTTGGCGATGCGGGTGGCTTCGCGCACTTTTTCCACGTCCGAGCCGCTGCCGGAGGAACCGGTGGAGTAGGAGATCATCGCCACTCTCGGCGGAATGCCGAAGGCGGCGGCGGAGTCCGCCGACTGAATGGCGATGTCGGCCAATTGCTCGGCGTCCGGGTCCGGGTTCACCGCGCAGTCGCCGTAAACTAGCACCTGCTCCGGCATCAGCATGAAGAACACGCTGGAGACGATGCGGGCCCCCGGCGCGGTCTTGATTAGCTGCAGGGCCGGGCGGATGGTGTTGGCGGTGGTGTGCACCGCGCCGGACACCAGGCCGTCCACTTCGTCCAGCGCCAGCATCATGGTGCCCATCACCACATTGTCTTCCAGTTGTTGCTCGGCCATCGGCGCGTTCAGGCCCTTGCTCTTGCGCAGCTCCACCATCGGCGGCACGTAACGGCCGCGCACCTCGTTGGGGTCGATGATTTCCACCGATTCCGGCAGGGCCACGCCCTGGGCTTCCGCCACTTGCAGGATTTCGGCGCGCTGGCCGATCAGCACGCAGCGGGCGATGCCCTTCTCGTGGCAGATGGCGGCGGCCTGGATGGTGCGCGGTTCGTTGCCTTCCGGCAGCACGATGCGCTTATTGGCCTTGCGCGCCTTTTCCATCAGCTGATAGCGGAAGGCCGGCGGCGGCAGGCGCAGTTCCTGCGGCGCGCCGATGTATTGCTTCAGCGGCGCCACGTTCAGGTGTTCGGCGACGAATTCGATCACGCGTTCCATGCGCTCGCGGTCGTCGGACGGCACTTGCAAGCTCATATTGTTGAGCGCGCTGCTGGTGTCGAAGGTATTGGATTCGCTGGCCATCACCGGCATGCCGCCGGTGAAGGCTTGCTGGCACAGCAGCATGATGCGCGGGTCCGGCATCGAGTCGCAGGTCAGCAGCAGGCCGGCCAGCGGCACCCCGTTCATCGCCGCCATCGCGGTGGCCAGCACGATGTCCTCGCGGTCGCCCGGGGTGATGATCAGCGCGCCGGGCTTGAGCAGGTGCACGATATTGGGCACGGTGCGGGCGGTCACCACCATGGTGCGCACGCGCCGGCTGGTCAGTTGGCCGGCGTGCAGCAGCCGCGCCTTCAGATGATTGGCCACGTCCAGCGTGCGCGGCGCCAGCAACTCGGGTTCGTGCGGGATGGCGCCCAGCAGCGGCAGTCTGACCTTCTTCATCAGGCTGCCGCTTTCCAGCACCTCGGTGGCGATGTCCTGGGCGTTCTGATCCTTGGGCACCCGGTTGAGGATGTAGCCGGCGACTTGTCCGCCCTGACCACCGCCAAAGGCCTGGATGCTCATTTCCAGTTGCTCGGCGATCTCATGGCTGGCCAGGTTGTCGGCGGCGCTGACCAGGATGGTCTGCGCCTGCAGATTGCGGGCGATCTTGGTGTTGAGGAAGGTGGAGAACACCTGCTTCTGGTCCGGCACCAGGCCTTCCACCAGCACCACGTCCACCTGATGGGCCGCCTGCTGATACAGGCTGACCACTTCCTCCATCAACTGATCCACCTGGCCCTTGGACAGCAGGTGTTCCACCCGCTCCATCGGAATCGGCTCCGGCGGATTGAGCCGGCAGATGGCGCGCGCGAAGTGGGTGGAGCGCTCCGGCTCCTTGGGGTCCGCGCCCTGGGCGATGGGCTTGACGAAGCCGACGCGCAGGCCGGCCTGTTCCAGGCTGTGGATGGCGCCCAGCGCCACCGAGGTCAGGCCGGCGTTGAAGCCGATGGGTGCGAGGAAAAAGGTTTGCATGGTTTCAGAGACTTTCCTGTGACGCGCGGCGGGCATGGGCGCGAATGGCGGTCCGGCACCGACCGAACGGTGTCGCAGGCTGCAGGCGCTTGGCGCGATGAGTCGTTAAATTCAGCATTTCGGCAAAAATCAGCGGTTTTGTCGCCATTGGACCCGAGCTCGCGGCCGCGGCGGCGGGCATGGATTCCCGCTGCGTCGGACGCGGCTTTCAATCGGTATAGCATTGCCGGAAGCCGGCGTCAGCGCCGCGGGGTCTCCGGCGAAAAGCATGGCTGCGCCTGCTTTTACGCGGCAGGCATTGTAACTGGCGGCATATCGGCTACAGTCCAGATGGGGTCAGGCTCCAGGGCCGGACGGCGGCGATGACGGCGATTATAACATCATGAATTAAGCGACTCTAATATTGCATTGCAGCGTGAATGCTAAAGCTTTGATTCCTATCAAAAATATTATTCTAAGTATGATTTGGGTATGGCAAGCTGATGTTTTTACGCCAAGAACCCGCTTCCAGCAGAGAGGAAAGGCTTGCCCCGGTGGGGGGGCGGGGGCATAATCCGCCCCTCGGCCGCAAGGTTCGGCCTTGTTTTTGTTGATTGTTTTTGATAGTCCCGCAAACTCGTTTTAAGCGAGATTCGGCTGGTCTTATATCTTCTACCACGGAGGTGTGGGAATAATGTCTGATCTGGCTTCCGCTCAGTTGCTTCAAGCTTCTGCTGCCCAGCTACCCGTCTATACCTATTTCGATCCTGCCTATTACGCTCAGGAACAGCGGCTGCTGTTTGGAGACGCGCCCCTCTACTATGGCCATGAGCTGATGACGCCGAACGCCGGCGATTATCAGACTCTGGAATGGATGGGCCACGGCAAGATGCTCAAGAACGTGGATGGACGGGTCAAGCTGATCTCCAATGTCTGCCGCCATCGCCAGGCGGTCATCTATAAAGGCCGCGGCAACGGCAACCATATCGTCTGCAATCTGCATGGCTGGACTTACGACGCCGAAGGCGCTTTGCTGGGCGCGCCGCATTTTCCGGAAACGCCGTGCCTGAAGTTGAACCAGACCGAGCTGACGCGTTGGAACGGCCTCTTGTTCGACGCGCGCCGCAATGTGGCGCGCGATCTGGAAAACCTGGGCGTGGCCAAGCACATGAGTTTTGACGGCTACGCCTACCATTCCAGCCATCTGAGCGAGTACGGCTTCAACTGGAAGACCTTCATCGAAGTGTATTCCGAGGATTACCACGTCGATCCCTTCCACCCCGGCCTGGGCAATTTCGTCGATTGCGGCGACCTGAAATGGGAGTGGGGCGCGCAATACCATGTGCAGACCGTGGGCGTGAAGAACCAGCTGGCCACTTCCGGTTCCCGCGCCTATGGCAAATGGCATGAGGAAGTCCGCCGGCGCTACGCCGATCAGCAGCCGGAGTTCGGCGCCATCTGGCTGACTTACTACCCCAACATCATGGTGGAGTGGTACCCGCACGTGCTGGTGGTCAGCGTGGTGATGCCGCGCGGGCCGGAGCAGTGCACGGTGTTGACCGAGTTCTACTACCCGGAGGACGTGGTGTGGTTCGAGCCGGAGTTCATCGAGGCGGAGCAGGCGGCCTACTTCGAAACCGCCAAGGAAGACGACGAAATCTGCTACCGCATGCACGAAGGCCGCTGCGCCTTGTGGCTGCGCGGCGAGAACGAGGTGGGGCCTTATCAATCTCCCACCGAGGAGGGCATGTTGCACTTCCACGAGTTCTACCGGCGCAAAATGGGCGCGGCGCTGGCTGGTTAAGCGGCGGCTTGCAGTGTCATAATGGAAAGGCGCGGACCCAGTCCGCGCCTTTCTTATTCTGGTTTGCCCGATTCCATGCTCAAAACGCTTTTCCGCTGTTTGCCCTTGTCGCTGGCGCTGCTGGCTCCGCTGGCCCAGGCCGCCGTCTATACCGACGCCGCCAGCCGGGTGCGTTTCAATGTGCCGCCGGGCTGGAAGGTCCGCCCCAGCGTGGTGGACGGTCAGCGCGTGCTGCGCGTGGTGCCGCCCAAGGCGGACCAGCGCGAGCGCGCCGCCATCGATGTGCAGGTCTTTGCGCGCAAGCCGGGGCGCGGCGACACCCTGGCCCGGCTGGCGCAGAAATACCGCCGCGAGGGCGATAACCGCGAAGCCGCCAATTTCGCCCGCGGCAACAGCCGCAGCGGCCGGCTGGTCACCGAATACCGCGACGGCCGTTTCGTCTCCAACCGCTTGTGGATCGTCCGGCATAATCTGCACGTGTTCCAGCTGGGGGACAAAAAGCGCATGGCGGAGGCGCGCTGCGCCGCCAACGCGTCGGAGTTCAAGACCTACCGCCGGCAGATGGAGGCCATCTGTCTGTCGCTGGAATTGTTGAAGCGATGACGCCGGCGCTGAGCGAGGGCGCGAGAACCCTGGGGCTGCGCTTGCGCCAGGGACGTTTGGGCTCCGGCTGGATGGTGGTGGCGGCCCTGTGCTTCGCCTTGATGAGCATGTTCGTCAAGCTGGGCGCCGACGCCTTCGGCTCCACCGAGCTGCTGTTCTGGCGCACTGCCATCGGCGCGCTGACCTTGGGCGCGGCGATGGCCTGGAAGCGCCAGTCGCCGCGGACGCCGCATTGGCGCGGCCACATCAAGCGCAGCTTCGTCGGCTATATGTCCATGGTGGCGCTGTTCTACGCGCTGACCCGGCTGCCCTTGTCCACCGCGGTGACGCTGAACTACACCTCCTCGCTGTTCTTCGCCTTATTGTGCGTGGTCAAACTGAAGGAGCGCCTGACGCCGCGCACCGGCCTGGCCTTGTTGCTGGGCTTCGTCGGCATCGTCATCCTGCTGCGGCCCACTTTCAGTTCGGCGCAGTGGCTGGCCGGCCTGATCGGACTCTTGTCCGGCGTCAGCGCCGGCTACGCGGTGTTTCAGGTGAGGGAGCTGGGCCGGATGGGCGAACCGTCCTGGAAGGTGGTGTTCTGGTTCTTCTCCGTTTCCAGCCTGTTCGGCGGCGTCTGGCTGATCCTGGGGCCGGGCTTCAGCGCGGTGACGGCGGACAATGTCTTGCCGCTGCTGGGCGTCGGCGTTTGCGGCATGCTGGGCCAGCTGGCGATGACTCGCGCCTACAAGGACGGGCGCAAATACCTGGTGGCCAGCTTTGCTTATCTGACGGTGCTGTTTTCCGTGCTGCTGGGCGTGGTGTTGTGGGGCGACCCGCTGAGCGGATGGTCGCTGGCGGCGATGGCCTTGATTGTGGGGTCCGGCCTGATGGCGGCCCTGCGTTGAAACAGAACTTGGATATTCAACAACAATGCATAAGGATAACGTGGTTTGACTAGCGGAAAGTGGCGCCTGGGTTCGGGCTGGATGGTGGTGGCGGCGGTGTTTTTCGGCCTGATGGGGGTGTTCGTCAAGCTGGGCGCCGAGTATTTCTCCTCCACCGAGCTGGTGTTCTGGCGCACGCTGATGGGCGTGGTCACCCTGGGCGCGGCGGCCTTGTGGCGGCGCGATCGCTTCGCCACCCCCTTGCTGCGCTATCACGTGCAGCGCGGCCTGATCGGCTACGTCTCGATGCTATTGTATTTCTACGCCATCGCCCATTTGCCGCTGTCCACGGCGGTCACGCTCAACTACACCTCGCCGATGTTCCTGGCGCTGTTGTCGGTGGTCCTGCTGCGCGAGCGCCTGCCCAAGCAGGCGCTGGCCGGCCTGGCGCTGGGCTTTGTCGGCGTGGTGCTGTTGCTGCGGCCCACCTTGTCCAGCGAGGCCTGGGTGGCCGGCCTGCTCGGCGTCGGCTCCGGCCTGCTGGCCGGCTGGTCCTATCTGCACGTGAGGGAACTGGGCCGCCAGGGCGAGCCGGAATGGAAGGTGGTGTTCTATTTCGCGCTGATCTCCACGCTGGGCGGCCTGCTGCTGATGTTGTTCGAAACCTGGCACCCGGTGACGCTGGAAAACGTCTGGCTGCTGCTGGGCCTGGGCGCCACCGCCACCATCGCCCAATTGGCGATGACCCGCGCGTATAAAGTGGGGCGCAAGCTCTTGGCCGCCAATCTGTCCTATCTGACCGTGGTGTTTTCCACCCTGTTGGGCGTGGGGCTGTGGGGCGACCCGCTCAGCGCCGCCGGCTTGGCGGCGATGGGTTTGATCATCGTCAGCGGCATGCTGGCCAGCCGGCGTTAAGCTGGAAGCGAAATCCGGCGCTGCGCCGGACCCGGCCTGGAGGGTGGGAGGATGGCGGTACCGGCGGACAAGGCGGCTTTGCTGGCGGCGATGAGGGACGAATACCGGCGCTTGCGCGCGGTGTTGGCGCGGGTGCCGCCGGAGCGCGCCTTCGTCCAGGAACTGGACGGCCACGCCAAGAACAGCCGGATGAGCGCGGCGGACCTGCTGGCCTATCTGCTGGGCTGGCAGGCGCTGGTGCAGAAGTGGCACCGGCTGGAGCGGGAAGGCCTGCCGATAGACTTTCCCGACGCCGGCTACCGCTGGAATCAACTGGGCCTGCTGGCGCAGAAGTTCTACCGCGATTACCAGGAGATAGGCGACTGGACGCGGCTATGCGCGATGCTGGACGACAGCCAGCGCCAGGTGGAGGCGCTGGTGGAGAGCTACTCCGACGAGGCGCTGTACGGCCGCGCCTGGTACGACAAATGGACGCGCGGGCGGATGATACAGTTCAACACCGCCTCGCCCTGCCGCAACGCCCGCGGGCGGCTCGTCGCTTGGCTCAAGACGCTGCTGGCCGCCTGAAAAAGCTTGCCGCGCCAATGCGGCCAGGCCTTAAAATGAAAGCGACACCGCAAAGGAGAAGCACATGATCTCGATACGCGAACAACACTACGGCCTGGACGTGGCGCTGTACAACGAATTCACGCTGGCGGACTTCAAGCTGCTGGAAGAGGCCTTGCTCAAGCGCCAGTCCGAGTGTGCCAAGCCCGACCTGCTGCTGGACCTGACCGAGTTGAAGGACTTCACGCTGGACATGGCGGTGGAAGAGGTCAAATTCATGCGCGCCCATGAAAACCACGTCGGCCGTGTGGCGCTGGTGGTCAGCGATGTCTGGATCAAGCTGGCCGCCCACATCGCCGGCCTGCTGTCCAATACCCGCACTCAGTATTTCGATACCGCGGAAGAGGCCCAGGCCTGGTTGGAAAGCCCGGTGGCGGCGGGCACCTGATTTGTCCGGTTGCGCTGATTTCGGGACGCCCGATGCGGCGTCCCGGTTGATTTTGTCGGCAATGGCGGTAGAGTAGCGGTTTTTGTTCAACTCGAAAGAATAAAAACCGATGTTGAAAAGCATTTCCCATCGTCTGGCGGCGGAACTCTCCGTCCGCGAGGCGCAAGTGGCCGCCACCATCGAACTGATAGACGGCGGCGCCACCGTTCCCTTCATCGCCCGTTACCGCAAGGAAGTCACCGGCGGTCTGGACGACACCCAGCTTCGCACCCTGGCCGAGCGCCTGGTGTATCTGCGCGAACTGGACGAGCGCCGCGTCAGCATCCTCGGCAGCATTTCCGAGCAAGGCAAGCTGAGCCCCGAACTGGAGGCCGCGCTCTACGCCGCCGACAACAAGACCACGCTGGAAGACCTTTACCTCCCCTACAAACCCAAGCGCCGCACCAAGGCGCAGATCGCGCGCGAAGCCGGGCTGGAGCCCTTGGCCGACGGCCTGCTGTCCGACCCTAGCCAGGACCCCAACGCCGCCGCGGCCGCCTATGTCAACGCCGAAGCCGGCGTGGCGGACGCCAAGGCGGCGCTGGACGGCGCGCGCGCCATCCTGATCGAGCGTTTCGCCGAGGACGCCGAACTCTTGGGGCGATTGCGCGAAAAACTGTGGAGCGAGGGCGAGCTGGCCGGCCAGGTGGTGGCCGGCAAGGAGCACGAGGGCGCCAAGTTCTCCGATTATTTCCAGCACCGCGAAGCCATCCGCGCCACGCCCTCGCACCGCGCGCTGGCGCTATTGCGCGGCCGCAATGAGGGCGTGCTCAGTCTGACGCTGAAGTATCAGCCGGACGAGACGCCGATCACCGAGCGCTCCGCCTACGAGCAGTTGATCGCCGCGCGCTTCGGCGTGAGCGACGCCGGCCGCCCGGCCGACAAATGGCTGCTGGACGGCGTGCGCCTGTGCTGGCGCGCCAAGATCTTCCTGTCGCTGGAACTGGAACTGGTGTCGCGGCTCAAGGACGCCGCCGACGCCGAGGCGATCAAGGTGTTCGCCGACAATCTGCACGACCTCTTGCTGGCGGCGCCGGCCGGCCGGCGCGCCACCCTGGGTCTGGACCCTGGCCTGCGCACCGGCTGCAAGGTGGCGGTGGTGGACGACACCGGCAAGCTGCTGGACACCGCCACCATCTATCCGCACGAGCCGCGCCGCGACTGGGACCGCTCGCTGGCGGTGCTGGGCGCCTTGTGCGCGCGTCACCGCGTGGATCTGATCGCCATCGGCAACGGCACCGCCAGCCGCGAAACCGACAAGCTGGCGCAGGAGCTGATCCGCGCCTATCCGCAGCTGGGCATGACCAAGATCGTGGTGTCCGAAGCCGGCGCCTCGGTGTACTCGGCCTCGGAACTGGCGGCGCGGGAATTCCCGGATCTGGACGTGTCGCTGCGCGGCGCGGTGTCCATCGCCCGCCGCTTGCAGGACCCGCTGGCGGAGCTGGTGAAGATCGATCCCAAGTCCATCGGCGTCGGCCAGTACCAGCACGACGTTAATCAGAGCCAGCTGGCGCGCGCGCTGGACGCGGTGGTGGAGGATTGCGTCAACGCCGTCGGCGTCGACGTCAACACCGCCTCGGCGCCGCTGCTGACCCGCATCTCCGGCCTCAACGCCACGCTGGCGGCCAATATCGTGTCCTACCGCGATCAGAACGGCGCCTTCCGCAACCGCAGGCAATTGCTGAAAGTGCCGCGGCTGGGCGACAAGACCTTCGAACAGGCGGCCGGCTTCCTGCGCATCCGCGACGGCGACAACCCGCTGGACGGCTCCGCCGTGCATCCGGAAGCCTATCCGGTGGTGGAGCGGATCGTGCTCAAAACCGGCCGCGAGATGAAATCGCTGCTCGGCGATTCCGGCTTCCTGAAAACGGTGAAGGCGGTGGACTACACCGACGAGCGCTTCGGTCTGCCCACGGTGATGGACATCCTGCGCGAGCTGGACAAGCCGGGCCGCGACCCGCGTCCGGAGTTCAAGACCGCCACCTTCCAGGACGGCGTCGAAGACATCAAGGACTTGCAGCCGGGCATGGTCTTGGAGGGGGTGGTCACCAATGTCGCCAACTTCGGCGCCTTCGTCGACATCGGCGTGCACCAGGACGGCCTGGTTCACATCTCGGCCTTGTCCAACAAGTTCGTCGACGACCCGCGCAAAGTGGTCAAGGCCGGCGACGTGGTCAAGGTCAAGGTGATGGAAGTGGACGCGGCGCGCAAGCGCATCGCGCTGACCATGCGGCTGGACGACGCGCCGGGCGCCGGCAACAGCCGCGGCCCGCGCAACGACGGCCCGCGTGCTCAGGACCGGCGCGGCGGCGACCGCCAGCGCGGCCAGCAGCCAGCCGGCGACACCGCGATGGCGGCGGCGTTCGCCAAGCTCAAGCGCTGAGGGGGCTGAAGTCAAAAACGGCGGGGATATTCCCGCCGTTTTTCATTCCGGCACCGAGGACAGCGGCAGCTTCATCGTCTGTTTGATCGCGTTCAAGGCGATGGTGGATTTGACGCTGCGCACCAGCGACAGCCGCATCAGCCGGTTCATCACGAAGGTGGACAGCGAGGGCAGGTCCGGCACCACGATGCGCAGCAGATAGTCCGCCTCGCCGGCGGCGGCGTAGCATTCCAGCACTTCCGGCAGCTCGTTGATGGCCTGGGCGAATTCCTGCAAGGCGCTTTCGCTGTGGCGCTCCAGGCTGACGTGGGCGAAAGCCATCACCGACAAGCCCACCTGTTCCGGCTTCAGCGCCACCTGATAGCCCTGGATCACGCCGCTTTCCTCCATGCGCTGGATGCGGCGGCCGATCTGGGACGCGGACAAAGCCACTTGCTGCGCCAGTTTCTGATGGGTGACGCGGGCGTCGTGCTGCAACGCGTCCAGGATCTGGTAATCGAAGCGGTCCAATTCAATTTTGCGCATAGTGAGCATTTCATGGCGGTTATATGCGGCAAGTGTGCAAAAAAAATCGCATACAGGCAAATTTTGCGGTCTTCCCGCATCGCTCCGGACCTAAACTAGAGTTATCCACCTAAATATCCGGACCCACCGCCATGAACGACCGAGCCGATTTCGTCGTGCCCGACATCACCACGCGCAAGAACGTCGGACTCAGCCACGACAGCGCGGACTTCACCCTGCCGCAACCGCTGGAGCGCTACACCGCCGCCGACCACGCCACCTGGGCCACGCTGTACCGCCGCCAGAGCGAGATGCTGCCGGGCCGCGCCTGCGACGAATTCCTGGAAGGCCTGGAGCGCCTGGGCGTGGACGCGGACCGGGTGCCGGACTTCGCCAAGCTGAATGAACAACTGATGGCCGCCACCGGCTGGAAAATCGTGGCGGTGCCGGGCCTGATTCCGGACGATGTGTTCTTCGAGCATCTGGCCAACCGCCGCTTCCCGGTCACCTGGTGGCTGCGCGAGCCGCATCAGCTGGACTATCTGCAAGAACCCGATGTGTTCCATGATTTGTTCGGCCATGTGCCGCTGTTGATCAATCCGGTGTTCGCCGACTACCTGGAGGCTTACGGCAAGGGCGGGATGAAGGCCAAGGCCTTGGGCGTCTTGCCGATGCTGGCGCGCTTGTACTGGTACACGGTGGAGTTCGGCCTGATCAACACGCCCAAGGGCATGCGCATCTACGGCGCGGGCATCGTGTCCAGCAAGGGCGAATCGGTGTACTGCCTGGACAGCGCCAGCCCCAACCGCGTCGGCTTCGATCTGGAACGCATCATGCGCACCCGCTACCGCATCGACACTTTCCAGAAAACCTATTTCGTCATCGACAGCTTCCAGCAGTTGTTCGACGCCACCGCGCCGGACTTCGCGCCCATCTACGCGCGGCTGGCGGCGGAACCGACGCTGGGCGCCGGCGACGTGGCCCCGGCAGACAAGGTGTTCAACATTGGCGACCGCAGCGGCTGGGGCGATTCCGAGGATGTGTGAAGCCTGGCCGTGATGGCTGGCAAGCTTGGGATAGACCCGCCGCGGCGGGTCTTTTTATTTGTTTCGATTAAAACGAAAGCAGGGGTGTTTACTAGATTGATAAGCATTCTCATTTTTGTTAGAGTCCGTTTACGATCTTGCGAGCTAGAGCGAGACAAGGCGAAAACGGCTGAGAAAGCGGAATGTACACACGGTACATGAGCATTTCGAAGCCGTTTTCAACGCCGTATCGCCGCAGCGCAGCAGATCGTAAACAGGCTCTTAGATTGAGGCTCTGATTCCTATCGCTCAACCCAACAGGGGACACACCTTGAAAACGCACCTGATGCTTGCCGCCGTCCTGGCGGGTTTCGCCGGCCACGCCATGGCGGAAGACGTAGTGGTTTACAGCGCTCGCGCCGAGCAACTGCTCAAGCCCATCATCGAGGTTTACAAGAAGGAAACCGGCGTCAACATCAAGCTGGTGTCGGACAAGGAAGGTCCGCTGATGGAGCGCCTGCGCGCCGAGGGCAGCAACAGCCCGGCCGATCTGCTGCTGACCGTGGACGCCGGCAATCTGTGGCAGGCCGCCAAGATGGGTCTGTTCAAGCCGGTGAAGTCGCCCTTGCTGGACGCCAACATTCCGTCCTATCTGCGCGATCCGGGCCATGAGTGGTACGGCCTGTCCATCCGCGCGCGCACCATTTTCTACAACACCCAGAAAGTGAAGCCGGGCCAGCTGTCCAGCTACGCCGACCTGGCCGACCCCAAGTGGAAGGGCAAGCTGTGCCTGCGCACGTCCAAGAAGGTCTACAACCAGTCGCTGGTGGCGATGATGTTGTCCGATCTGGGCCCGGTGAAGACCGAGAAAGTGGTCAAGGGCTGGGTGGATAATCTGGCCACCCGCGAATTCCCGGACGACACCAAGATGCTGGAGGCCATCGCCGCCGGCCAGTGCGAAGTGGGCATCGCCAACACCTATTACTACGGCCGCCTGATGGAAAAATCGCCCAATCTGCCGGTAGGCATCTTCTGGGCCGACCAGGCGGGCAAAGGCACCCATGTGAACGTTTCGGGCGCCGGCGTAGTCAAGTACGCCAAGAACGAAAAGGGCGCGCTGAAGTTCCTGGAATGGCTGTCCAGCGCCAAGGCGCAGAATATGTTTGCCGACGTGAACATGGAGTTCCCGGTCAACCCCAAGGTCAAGCCTGACGCGCGCGTGGCCGCCTGGGGCGACTTCAAGCACAGCTACATCAATGTCGCCAATGCCGGTTCGCGCCAGGCGGAAGCGGTGAAGCTGATGGACCGCGTCGGCTACAAATAAGCCGCGGCGGGCAGCCAGTCCGCATTTATTTACAGCCTGTCGGGCACCAAAGCCCCGGCAGGCTGTCTTTGCTTGTTTCCCTGCGTTTTTGACATGGTTTCTCCGCCGATGATCCGTTCTCTGTCGCCTTGGCGCGGCCTGGCCTTTGGCGTCAGCCTGCTGACCGTCGCGCCCTTGCTGGTGATTTTATGGTCGCTGCTGGCGCCGGATTGGGAGGTGTGGCGGCATTTGTACGATTACACGCTGCCGGAGCTGCTGCTCAACACCGTGTATCTGATAGGCGGCGTCGGCGCCGGCGTGCTGCTGCTGGGCGTGCCGCTGGCCTGGCTGACCGCGGTGCACGATTTCCCCGGCCGCCGTTTCTTCCACTGGGCGCTGATGCTGCCGCTGGCGATGCCGGCCTATGTGCTGGCGTTTTCGCAATTGGGCCTGTTCGATTTCACCGGGCCTTTGCAGACTTGGCTGCGCGAGCGTTTCGGCGATTCGTCCTGGGTGCCCAATATCCGTTCCACGCCGGGCGTGATCCTGGTGATGTCGCTGGCCTTCTACCCCTATGTCTATCTGTTGGCGCGCAACGCCTTCGCCACCATGGGCCGGCGCGCGCTGGAGGTGGGGCAGTCGCTGGGCCTGTCGCGCTGGCAGGGCTTCCGCCGCGTGGCGCTGCCGATGGCGCGGCCGTGGATCGCCGGCGGCCTGATGCTGGCGCTGATGGAAACGCTGGCGGATTTCGGCACCGTGGCCATTTTCAATTTCGACGCCTTCACCTCGGCCATCTACAAGGCCTGGTTCAGCCTGTTCTCCTTGCCGGCGGCCAAGCAACTGGCGTCCTTGCTGGTGTTGATGGTGCTGCTGCTGCTGTGGCTGGAGCAGCGTTCGCGCGGCCGCCGCGCCTATACCCAGGCCGGCAAGGCGGCGCCGCAGCCGCGCTTGCGGCTGGAAGGCGCGGCCGGCTGGCTGGCCGCCGCCGCCTGCTCGCTGGTGCTGGCGCTGGCCTTCGTCTTGCCCTTCGGCCAGCTGCTGGTCTGGGCCGGCGCCCACCTGGCCGAGGACCTGGACGCGGATTTCCTCGGCCACGTGGTCAACTCGCTGCTGCTGGCCTCGCTGGCCGCCGTTCTGGTGGCCATGATCGCCTTATTGCTCAGTTACGCGGCGCGGCGCGATCCGACGCGCTGGACCCGTTTGTGGAGCCGGCTGGCGACCCTGGGCTACGCGGTGCCGGGCACGGTGCTGGCGGTAGGGGTGTTCGTGCCGGTGGCCTGGTTCGACAATCTGTTGCTGGACTGGCTGCGCCCCTGGCTGGCGGCGGACGCCAGCGCGGTGATCAAGGGCACGTTGCTGGTGCTGATGCTGGCCTATGTGGCGCGCTTCCTGGCCGTGGGGCATTCCGCGGTGGACGCGGCCATGCACCGCATCAGCCGCAGCCAGGAGGAGGCGGCGCGCAATATGGGCTACAGCGGCTTGCGCCTGCTGGCGCACCTGCATCTGCCGCTGCTGCGCGGCGGCCTGTTCACCGCGGCGCTGATGGTGTTCGTCGACGTGATGAAGGAGATGCCGATCACGCTGATGACCCGGCCTTACGGCTGGGACACGCTGGCGGTGAGAATTTTCAATTTGACCACCGAGGGCGAATGGGAGCGCGCGGCCTTGCCGGCGGTGGCCATCGTGCTGGCCGGCCTGTTGCCGGTATGGGTGCTGTCGCGGCAGAAGGATGCGGCCTGAGATGAAGCGTATGGATAGGCAAGCTTTGCTGGAGTTCGACCTGGTCAGCCAGAAGTACGGCGAGACCCGCGTGGTCGACAATATGAGTTTCGAATTGCGGGCGGGCGAAATCGCCTGCCTGTTGGGCAGTTCCGGCTGCGGCAAAACCACGGTGCTGCGCTGCATTGCCGGTTTCGAGGGCTTGCTGGGCGGCGAGATCCGCCTCAACGGCCAGGTGATCAGCTCCATCCGCGAGCAGGTGCCGGCGCATCAACGCCGCATCGGCATGGTGTTTCAGGACTACGCCTTGTTCCCGCATCTGACCGTGGCCGGCAACGTCGGCTTCGGCCTGGACGCCTTGCCCAAGGCCCAGCGCGCGGCGCGGGTGCTGGAGGTGCTGGAGGTGGTGGGCCTGGCGGAGTGGGCGCGGCGTTACCCGCACGAGCTGTCCGGCGGCCAGCAGCAGCGGGTGGCGCTGGCGCGGGCTCTGGCGCCCAGCCCCAGCCTGCTGCTGCTGGACGAGCCCTTTTCCAATCTGGACGTGGACCTGCGCGAGCGCTTGTCGCGCGAGGTGCGCGACATCCTGAAAAGCCAGGGCGCCACCGCCATCATGGTGACCCATGATCAGCACGAGGCCTTCGCCATCGCCGACCGCGTCGGGGTGATGCAGCAGGGCCGGCTATTGCAGTGGGACACGCCGTACCGGCTGTACCACGAGCCGGCCACCCGCTACGTCGCCGACTTCATCGGCCAGGGCGTGTTCCTGGCCGGCAAGGTGACCGGGCCGCGTTGCGTGGCGTTGGAGATAGGCGAGTTCTGCGGCATCGTGCCCTTGCAGTTCGAGACCGGGGACGAGGTGGACGTGCTGGTGCGGCCCGACGATGTGCAGCACGACGACGCCAGTCCGACGCGGGCCCTGGTCTGCGCCAAGGTGTTCCGCGGCGCGGAGTTCCATTACACGCTGGCGCTGCCTTCCGGCCAGCGGGTGCTGGCCCAGGTGCCCAGCCATCACGACCACGCGGTGGGGGAGGCGATAGGCATCCGGCTGGAGCTGGATCATTTGATCGCCTTTCCGCGCGAGGGCAAGGCTTAGGCAAGGCTGATTCGCCACGGAAATACGTAGCAGAACGCAGGATCAGAGCGCAGGCCGTGTCCGCGTGTTTCAGCGTGTTTCCTTGGCGATGGGGGATTTTCCGGTGCTTGGATTCTCGGGTTCAGCGCTCGAGGATGGCCTTGCGATGGCGGCGGAACACCCATTTCTCCCACAGCAGGCGAGTGGTTTCGTCGAAGGCGCCGGCGATGTCGGCGCGAATCAGATAGTTGCCGTTTTCGCCCGGCGTCACCGTGTTGATGCGGGCGGCGAGGAAGAGCAGCAGCGCAGAATCGGGATTGGGGCATAGCGCCACCAGCACCGGCTCGCTGCCGTGGTTGGCGTGGTCGGAGATCCAGGCAATGCTGTCCAGGCCCAGCCGGCACGGCGTCAGCGGCGGGCGCTCCGGGTGGCGGGACAGCAGCGACACTTCCAGCGCCAGGTCCAGCTTGGCCTCCAGCCTGACCAGCATCGGATCGGCCTCGGGCAGGGTTTCGGTGGGCGCGGCCAGCACCCGCAGCGCCAGCCGGGTTTCGCGTTCCTGGCGCGCCGGGCAGATCCCGCCCGGCAAGGGCTGGACCGAGAACGGCAGTTCGGCGTCGAAACTGGCGCTGCCCAGTTCGGGAAATAAGCTCATCGGTCGGCTCCCGCGGCGTGGCCGTTCAGTGATACAGGTTCAGGATGCGGTCCAGGCCGCCGTGGTTGACGGCGATGTCGGCCTGGGCGCGCACCACCGGCTTGGCGTGCACGGCGATGCCGACGCCGGCTTCGGCCAGCATCTGCAAGTCGTTGGCGCCGTCGCCCATCGCCAGCACCTGCTCCGGCTTCAGTCCCAGCGCCTCGCGCTGCTGGATCAGCAAGCGCTTCTTGGCGGCGGCGTCGACGATGGGGCCGCGCACCCGGCCGGTCAAGGCGCCGTTTTCCACTTCCAACTGATTGGCGAAGGCGAAGTCCAGGCCCAGCTCCGCTTTCAGTCTGTCGGTGAAGAAGGTGAAGCCGCCGGACACCAGCATGAATTTGACGCCGTGGCGTTTGCAGGCGGCCAGCAAGGCCTCGGCGCCCGGCATCAGCCTGACTCTTTCACGATAGACCTGTTCCAGCGCGCTTTCCGGCAGCCCGCGCAGCAGCGCCACCCGCTCCGTCAGCGAGGCGGCGAAGTCCAGTTCGCCATGCATCGAGCGCTCGGTGATGGCCGCCACCTGAGGCTTGAGGCCGTTCATGTCGGCGATTTCGTCTATGCATTCGATGGTGATCAGCGTGGAGTCCATATCCGACACCAGCAGGCCGAAATCGGCGAAGCTGCGGCCGGCTTCGACATAGGCGCCGTCGTAGCCCCATTGCTCGCACAAGGCCAGCGCCGCGGTCCGTTGCGCCGGCGCCGCGCCGCGCAGGCGCGCCACGTTTGGACTGGGGTGGTCCATATGGGTGGCCTCGGCTAGGTGGGCCAGTTCATGCAGATGATGCGGGTCCAGCGCGTCGGCTTGGATCACCAGGGTGTAGGCGAGGCTCATGGCGTGGCGGGTCAATGCGTGTCGGAACGGGCATTATGCCACGCCGCGCCGGCCGCCGGTTCAGTCCCGCGCCGCATGGCACCGGCTCCAGCGCCGCAGCGGCGCGTCCAGGGACAGCAGGCCGGGGCCGAAGGCGAACACGGCGGCGATCAGCATGCCCCAGTAGTAATGGAATTCGCGGGTGGCCTCGGTCAGCCCCGGATAACTGATCACCGCCACCGCGTTGAGGATGAACAGGCCGGCGGCGGCGAAGCGCGCGCCCAGGCCCAGCGCCAGCAGCGCGGACAGGCCCAGTTCGCCGGCCGTGGCCAAGGCCGCGGCGACGGCGGGCGGCAGCAGCGGCACGTGGTATTCCTCGGTGAACAGCAGGAGGGTGGTGTCCCAGTCGTCTATCTTGGTCAGGCCGGATTTGAAGAACACATTGGCGATCCACAGCCGGAACAGCAGCAAGAGCAGCGGTTGCAGCAGATCGCCGCCGTGGATCAGCCAGCGGTAGGGTGTGTTGAGGCGGGAGCAGGTCAAGGGGTTCATGGCGGGTGTCTCCTGTGTGTTGAGTATGGTTCAGCGGCGGCGCATGGCAAACCGCGGGCGTGCGTTCCCCCTCCATGCCCGCAAGCTTGGATGAGATTCCGCACTCAGGGTTTAAGCGTGTTTACAGCGTGACGTCTTGGATCAGGCGTTGCTGGAACAGCCGCAGCAGGCCGGCCTGCAGGTCGAAGTCCGCTTCGGCGGCCAGCGCCTGTTCCACCGCGGTTTCCAGCGTCGCGCCGTCGAGGAAGGCTTGCAGCAGCGCGGCCAGGCCGGGGCCGACGATGTCGACCTGAACCCGGCCCTGGAGGCGGTAGACCAGCGTCGCCTCCGGCTGCCGGTGCAGATCCACGTCCAGCGCCACCGGCTGGCGTTGGTGGGCCAGCCAGATCGACGCGGCCGGCCAGGGGCTGAGCAGGGTGGCGACGTCGGGCAGCGGCCGCAGCCTGAGTTCGCCCCAGCGTTGCTGCGGGAAGGCGGCCAGCGCGGCGCTGTCGGCCGGCGCGGCGTCGGCGGCGTAGTAGGCGCGGTGGACCCGCCATTCCAGCCGCGCGACGTCCGCCAGATAGGGTAGTTCGCGCGCGTGTTCGAAGCCGGCGACGAAGTCGCCGAAACCGGCGCCGTACAGGTGCAGATTGCCGCTGAGCGACGGGTGGCCGCCGATGAAGACGCGGGCCAGGCCGGTGAAGAAGTCCTCGCCCACCAGTTGGCGGCAGACCGGGTAGATGAAGGCCAGGGTGTCGATCAGCCCCACCCGGTAATTGTTGCGGTAGACCGCGAGGCCGGCCGGGTTCAGCGCCAGCGCCGCTTCCGCCGCGCGGGCCGGATCGGCGATCTGTTCCAGCAGTTCCGCCTGCCAATCAAACCCGTTCATACGCGGCCTCCAGGATGGCCTGGGCCTTGGCGGCCTCGCCGCGCAAGGTGGCCAGCGGCGGAATCTCCAGGTCCCATTCGATCAAGGTGGGCCGCGGGCCCAGCCGGGCGATGGCTTCGCGGTACAGCTGCCAGACGCCGTCGTGCACCGGCTGGCTGTGGGTGTCCACCAGCATGCCCTCGCGTTCGCTGTAGCCGGCCAGGTGGATCTCGCCTATCGCCTCCGGCGGCAGCGCGTCCAGCACCGCGTCGGTGTCCACGCCCAGATTGACGCGGTTGACGTAGAGATTGTTGATGTCCAGCAGGATGCCGCAGCCGGTGCGGCGCACCAGTTCGGCCAGGAACTCGCCCTCGTGCATCTCGTTGCCGGGGAACTCCAGATAGCTGGACAGGTTTTCCAGCAGAATGACTCGGCCCAGCGCGTCCTGGGTTTCCGCGACGTGGCCGGCGATCACCGCCAGCGATTCGCGGGTATAGGGAATGGGCAGCAGATCGTTGACGAAACGACGTTCGGAATGGTTGAAGGACAGGTGTTCCGACACCGCGGCCGGCTGTACGGCGTCCACCAGCCGCTTGAGCGAGGCCAGATGGGCCGGGTCCGGGCACGCGGCCGAGCCCAGGCCCAGGCCGACGCCGTGCAGCGATAGCGGCCAACAGGCGGCCACCTCATGCAGCATGCTCCAGGGCATGCCGCCGTCGAAGAAGTTCTCGCTGTGTACTTCCACCCAGCCCAGGTCCGGGCGGCTGTCCAGCGCTTCGCGGTAATGTGGGGCGCGCAGGCCGATGCCGCAGACCGCGGGAAGCTTGGTTTCCATCATCATTCACCTCGGGTCGCCCGTCCGGGCGGGCCCGGCGGCGCGATTAGGATTGCTTCGGCGGCGGCGTGGTGCGGCCGCCCAGGCCCTCGCATGTGCCCTTGGGCACGTTGTGCCACTCGTTGGGATCGTTGTCCACCTTGGCTTCGCCGGCGCAGTAGTGGGCGCCGTCGGCGGACGCGCAGTCGTTCTTGCCGGCCGGGGTGACGCCGTAGCATTTTTCCTTGGGCTGAGGCGCGTCTTCGGCCTGAGCCGAGGCGGCGACGCCCAGCGCGATGACGGCGCCGACGGCGGAAGCGAGCAGTTTGCGAGCGGTGTTCATGTCAGTCTCCTGTGAGGTGGGTGCGGGCCGGTTTGTGAGCGGACTCCAAGACCGGCGTTTGGCAAACCTCGCTGAGACTACATGGATTTGAAATTCGTTCTTTCAGATTTCGTTCAGATTCCGGCCGGCGCGCGACAAGGGCCGCGCTCCGGCCGGGTCCGGCTTACTTCTTGGGAGCGGTGCTGCCGCCCATTTTCTCGCAGCTGCCCTTGGCCACGTATTTCCAGTCGCCCGGGTCCTTGTCCGTCTTGGCCTGGCCGGCGCAGGAGTGGGCGCCGGTGGCGGACGCGCAGTCGTTCTTGCCTGCCTGGGCGATGCCGTAGCACTTTTCCTTGTCGGCGGCGGCCGCCGGAGCGGATGCCAGCGCGCCGATGGCGACGACGGCGCCGAGAGCGGATGCGATCAGGGTTTTGCTGGTACTCATGGTGGTTCTCCTGTTTAACGGCCTGTGGCCGAAACTTGATGGTGCGGATTATAAACGAGCCCGCGTTTCCCGCCCTTGCTTTCACCGGGTCGGACATGGATTGAGTCGGGGGCCTTGCCGGCTTCTTACACTGTAGATGCGATTTTTTGATTCACCGCGCCGCCTGGCCGCCCTTCTTGCCGGTAAGTCGGCGTCAAGGCGGTTCCATTACGGCGGAACGCGATTTTTTTGCGGGGGGAGCGAGGGGGCGAGGGAGGCGGATAAGGATTGGGCCCCGAAGGGCCCGGCAAGTTCAGCGGATATTGGTAACTTTATGTGTCTGCACCGACAGCCGCCAGTGCGGATGGGCCATGCAGTAGGCGATGGCGGCGCGGGTGTTGGCGGCGAGGTTCGGGCCGTCCATCGGTTGCAGATAGAAGGTGTCGAAGTCCAGCTGTTCGACGCTTTCCGGCGTCTGCGTCGCCTGCGGATAGACCAGCTTCAGTTCGTCGCCGCTTTGCAGCAGCAGTTCCGCGCCGGCCTTGGGGCTGACGCAGATCCAGTCCAGCCCCGGCGGCGCGGCCACGGTGCCGTTGGTTTCCACCGCCACCTCGAAGCCGAGCCGGTGCAGTTCGGCGATCAACTCGGCGTCCAGTTGCAGCAAGGGCTCGCCGCCGGTGCACACCACATAGGGCGCGCCGCCGGCGCCGGCCGGCCATTCCGCGGCGATGCGCTCGGCCAGCGCCGCCGCGCTCTTGAATTTGCCGCCGTCCGGGCCGACGCCGACGAAGTCGGTGTCGCAGAATTGGCAGACCGCCTTGGCGCGGTCCTCCTCGCGGCCGGACCATAGATTGCAGCCGGAGAAGCGGCAGAACACCGCGGCGCGGCCGGCCTGCCGGCCTTCGCCTTGCAGCGTGTAGAAGATTTCCTTGACCGTGTAAGTCGTCACAGCGCGTTCTCTAAATGTAATGAAGGGACAGGCTTAGAACGTGTTTACGATCTTGCGAGCTAAGGCGAGACAAGGCGAAAACGAGCGAAAAAGCGGAATGTACTCGTGGTACATGAGCACTGAGCTTGGTTTCAACGCCCATTTCATCCATCCCGCCGACGCGCAGCAGATCGTAAACAGGTTCTTACAGCAGCGGCCAGCGCATATCGTCGCGGAACATCAGCGACACGCCGCGCAGCTCCTGCTCCATCAGGTCGATGCGCGCCAGTTCCGGCACCAGCGGCGACAGATGGGCGTGCACCCACTCCGCCACCGAGGCGCTGTCGCCGCCGCGCACGCCGCTGAGCCGGTCCAGCGGATTGTGGTCCAGCTGGCGGTAGATGGGCTTGAAGCGGTCCTTGACGTCGCCGAAGTCCAGCAGCCAGCCCATGGCCTGGTCCAGCTCGCCGCTGAGCATCAGCCGGACCAGATAGCTGTGGCCGGTGTAGGCGCCCTGGTCGTTGAAGGGCCGGGCACTTTCAAAGCGCTGTTCCTTCCAGATGCGGAAGCGCCGGCCGTCGTACTGGCTGCCGGCGCTATGGGTTTCGCGCACCTCTACCCAGGCCAGGCCCGGCAGCGTGTCGGCCAGCCGCTGATGCAGCCATTGCGCCAGCACCTCGCTGGTGGGGTTGTCCAGGCCGGCGATGTCGTTGAGGTAGCGGTGATTGAGTTCCTGGAACAAGGGCCGCCAGGCGGCCTCCAGCCGCGGATGGCCGCTGAGCCTGGCGTCGGCGGCGAGACGCACGCCGAAACCGTGGCCGTGCAGACGGCCGCATTTATGGCCAGCCGGCACATGGGGCAGTTGATGGGCGGCCTCGAACTGAACCTGTATCCAGTTGAGGGCGAGGTCGCCGTCCAGCGTCACGCCGCGCTGCGGCGAGCTTTGCAGGCTCAGCGCCGCCGGGCAGGGCAGGGCGGCGGCGAGGTGGGCGGCCAGCGCCAGATCGTCGCATTGGCTCAGTTGGCGGTTCAGATCGGCGTAGTCCAGCGGCGCGACGGCGGCGTCCAGCGCCGCCTGCAGCCGCTCGTGGGCCGGGTATTGGGCGTCGGCGCGGGCGATGACGCGAAAGCTGTGGCCATGCGGACGCGCGGTGAGGTCGGACGCGCCGCTCACCTGCCGGGCGGCTTCGAAGCGGGCGCCGGCGATCAGGCTGGAGGTGTGCATCTCAGTCCTCCTGGCGGGTTTGGCAGCGGACGATCAGCGGGTCGGGCACGCCGGCTTCGGCGAAACCCTTGGCGCGCAACTCGCAAGACGCGCAATGGCCGCAGGGCGGCACCTGTCCGTTATAACAGGTGTGGCTCCAGGATAATGCGTCCATCGCGCCGACTTGTTGCGCCAAAGCCACGGTTTCCGCCTTGGACAGATACATCAGCGGCGCGTGCAGCTCCACTCGGCTGTCCATGCCCAGCCGCAAGGCCACTTCCAGCGCCTTGAGGGTGTTTTCGCGGCAATCGGGATAGCCGGAATAGTCGGTCTGGGCGACGCCGGCGACCAGGTGGCGCGCGCCGCGGGTATAGGCCAGCGCGGCGGCGAAGGTCAGGAAGATCAGGTTGCGGCCGGGCACGAAGGTGTTGGGCAGCGCGTCGTCGTCGCGGGCGCCGTCTTCCGGCGCGATGTCGGCGTCGGTCAGCGCGTTGCCGCCGATGGCGGCGAAGGTGTCGATGGGCAGCACGGTCTGGCGCACGCCGGCGAGCGCGGCGATCTTGCGCGCGCAGTCCAGCTCCACGCGGTGGCGCTGGCCGTAGTCGAAGGTGACGGCTTCGACATTGTCGCGGCCGAAGGTCTGCAAGGCCCAATACAGGCAGGTGGTGGAGTCCTGGCCGCCGGAAAGGACGACCAGAGCCTTTTCAGGTGTCTGATTCATTGTGTTCGCCATTCGATAAACAGTCGAAGGTTGAGATGCGGAGCCGGGCGCGGCGCGGGCCTGCCGGCATGTCGCCTGCCTGGATCGGTCTCACCAAGCAGGGCAACCCGCTACTTTAACCTAGAACAGGCTGTTTTATGAAGCGTGCCAAAAATCAGACAGCCGCCGATTTCGTGTCGGCAAGGCCGCTTTTCTTGATTGAAATCATGTCTTCGTCATGTAATTAATGACTTTCGCATTCGAAATATGTTTGCGATCCATTTTAATAAACACGTGATGACAAAGGGGTTGGAAGGGCTGGCAACGCGCTGTCGGGCCACAAGCGCGGCAGAGGGGCCGGTGTTTCCGCCAGGAGAAGATCAATGAAAAAAGTGTTGCCGATTGCCTTGTTCGTGATGGCTTTGGGGGGCGGCTTCGCCCAGGCGCATGATCTGCAAGTGAGCGTGGCCAAGCAGCAGGCCGCGGTGGCGGCGGATCAGGACGTCGAGGTGGTGTTGAATTACCGCAATACCGGCAAGGAAACCTTGCATATCTACAAATGGTACGTGCCGGGGCAGGATTTGCAGGAACAGATTTTCGAGGTCAGCCGCGACGGCAAGCCGGTCAGCTATCTGGGGCCGCGCTACAAGCGGGCGGTGCCCACCATCAAGGATACCGTGGCGCTGGCGCCGGGCGCTTCGCTGAGCGTCAAGGTCAAGGTGTCCGACTACTACGATATGTCGAAAAGCGGCCGTTTCGACGTGCGCTTCCAGGCGGCCAGCTCCCGCGTGCTGAACCGCGCCGCGCCGCAGCTGAACGCTAAGATCGCCTCCGGCGCGGACGCCGCCGTCGTCGCCGACGAGGTGCTGAGCTCCAATACCGCCAGCGTGTCGGTGGCCGGCCGCAGCAGCAAGCTGTTGAAACAGTCGCTGGACGCGCAACGCGAATGGTCCATCCTCAGCCGCAAGGCGGCCGCTTCCAGCGTCACTTACGCGGCCAATTGCTCGGTGACCCAGCAAAGCCAGACCAACGGCGGCGTCAGCGCGGCCATCAATATGGCCAACGATTCGGTCAGCTATCTGTCCGGTTCTCCGTCCGGCACCCCGCGCTACACCACGTGGTTCGGCAAGTACGCGCTGGCCAACTGGAACACCGCCAAGTCCCATTACGTCAGCATCAAGGACGCGCTGGACACCAAGCCGATCAGCATCGATTGCGGTTGCACCCAGGCCGGCACTTACGCCTACGTTTATCCTGCGCAGCCGTACAAGATCTATCTGTGCGGCGCCTTCTGGAACGCGCCGACCAGCGGCACCGACTCCAAGGGCGGCACCCTGGTGCATGAGCTGTCCCACTTCACCGTGGTGGCGGGCACCGACGACCACGTTTATGGCCAGGCGGGCGCCAAGAACCTGGCGAAGACCAATCCGACCCAGGCCTTGAACAACGCCGACAACCACGAATACTTCGCCGAGAACACCCCGGCCCAGCAATAAGCTTTCTCTTGCGCCATGAGAAGCGGCCGCCTGAGGGCGGCCGTTTTCTCTTCGGCGGGAACCGGGTTTGGCGGCGCTTCAAATACCTTATTGCTGAAGCGCAGCAGATCGGAAACGGGTTCTCAGAGCCTGTTCAAAGTCTCGCGAGCTAGGGCGAGACAAGGCGAAAACGGCTAAGGAAGCGGAATGTACATACGGTACATGAGCATTTCGAAGCTGTTTTCAACGCGCTTCTTACATCCATCCTGCCGACGCGCAGCAGACATTGAACGGGTTCTCAGGCCGGCACCAGCGCCAGCGTGCCCAATACCACAATCACCAGGCCGACGATCACCGGCACCGAGGTGCGCTTGACGATCTCGAACGGCGACACCTGGCCCATGCCGGCGCAGGCCACCACCACGCCGGACACCGGCGACACGGTGCGGCCCAGATTGGACGCCTGCAGCATGGGGATGGCGAGGAAGGCCGGGTTGATGCCGGCTTCGGCCGCCAGTTTGGGGATCAGTTCCACGAAGGCGTAGAAGGGCGCGTTGCCGGAGCCGGTGGTCAGCGCCGCCAGCGTGGTGATCGCCACCAGCACCAGCATCAAGACCATGGCGCCGGAGCCGAAGGACTGCGCCAGGCCGATCAACTGATTGATGAAGCCCAGCGCGGACAGGCCGTGGGCGAACACGCCGGCGGCCACGATCAGCATCACCACGCTGCTGAAGGCGTCGCCCATGCCCTTGTAAGCCACTTCCAGGCCGGCGAACACCGGCGCGGCGCGGCGATGGCGCAGGAATTCCACCAGCGCGGCCAGGGCGATGCACAGGATCAGCACAGTGACGATGTGCAGCTCCGGCGCCAGCTTGCCGTTGAACACCAGCACGCCGGCGATGGGCGTGAACGGCAGCAGGCAGTACAGCGCCGGCGCGTCGGTGACGATCTCGTGCACGTCCTGGCGCGTCAGCGGCAGGTTTTCCTTGCGGTCCAGATAGCGTTGCCAGAAGAAGTGGGCGCAGCCTATGCCGGCGATGGCCAGCAGCGAGATGGGCAGCGTGGTCTTGAAGGCGAAATCGATCAAGGGCATGCCCGAGGCCTGGGCGGCGATCACCACGTCGCCGGAGGTGGGCGACAAGATCAGCGCCGCCGGCGACGCGCAGATGGCCGCCGCTGCGCCGCGGCTGATGCCCATGTTCACCATCAGCGGGAACAAGGTGGCCATCAGCAGCACGCCCAGGCCGGTGGCGGACGACACCGCCAGCGACAGCAGGCAGGCGACGAAGTAGGCCGCCACCATCAGCACGTACGGCGACTTGATGCGGCTGAGCGGCTTGGAGGCCAGCTTGACCACCATGTCGTTGGCGCTGATATGGGTCATATAGCCGGCGAAGCCGCACAGCGCCATCACCATCAGGCCCAGGTCCGCGGCGCGGCTGCTGAGCAGGGATTTGACGAACTCGGCGATGTCCGTGGCGGCGTGGCCGGTGGCGGCCACGTTTTTGGGCAGCACCGGCATGCCTTGCAAGGCGGTGGCGATCAACAGCGCCAGACCGCCCAGCATCAGCACGCCGGTGGCGGAGTAGCCTTTGAAGATAGCCCGGCCCACCAGCAGCGTGACTATCGTGCCTATCAGTAATTCCATATCCAGCTCAATGTAAATAACAAAATTATAATTTACTAAAAAATACGAATGAGCATATTTCTAGATGAATCAAAATTGATATGGGGCAAGAACGCGGCGCTCGGCCGCGCTTAGGGAGGGCAGGGAGAGAGGGACAGGCGCCTGAAGCGCGTTCCGCGCTAGAGCCGGAATCGTTGCCTAGACCGGCGGCTGGCCGAAGTTGATCAGCGCCACCGTCACTTGCTCCTTGGCCGAGACCAGATCGTGGTAGGCGAGGTGCAGCATATTCATGTTTTCCAGCACCTGATGGGTTTCATTGAAGCCGCAGTCCAGGCTCTGCCGCGCGACGGCCAGGAAGATGAACAGCTGCTGCATCGGCGATTGCTTGGGGTGTTGCTGCCGGTAGAGGGCGTACAGCTGGTAGAAGTCGCGGACGATCCGTTCCGCCGCGTAGCCGGGATTGTGTTCCAGGCCCAGGCCGCTCAGCAGGTCCTTGCCCATCAGCGGCAGATCCAGCGCGCAGCTGAGCGGGTCCATCACCGCGTGGTGAAATAAATCCAGGAATTGCTTGTCGGCGGAAAAGCGGCTGTCGGCGCCGGGCTTGGCCGCGGCGGCCGCGGGCTCGCGCTGGCGGCCGTGTTTGCCGCCATGCTCCTGTTGCGAGAGCTGATGTCCGGCGGCGCGGCCGGCATGGGTCAGGGTAATGGGCAGGATGGGCATGACGGTCTCCTTGCGAGCATGCCGCCGGTCTGGCTGGCGGCGTTCGGTCGGAAACGCGGTGCGGATCTGTTTCGCTTCCCCGGCCATGACCTATTTTCGGCATGGTCGGGGAAAACTTTATTTTTAATTTAACGCTGCATTCAGTTTTAACCGTCAGCTTGTTGCCGCGGCGGCGTCGCTCTGGGTCTTGGGCTTCATGCTGGCGACGAAGTCGTCAAAGCCCTTGTTGACCAGATCGCGGGTTTTCTTGATCTCGTCGGCGATATTGCCGTTGAACACCTTGAGGCCGTTGAGGACGTCCACGGCCTCGGCATAGCCTTTCTCGAAGCCGCCGCGCACGATGTCGACGAAGTTCTTGGCCTGCTCTTCCTGGCTCAGTTCCGGATGTTGCTTGGCGTAGGTGCTGAAGAAGCTGAGCGCGCCGGACAGGATGCGCTGGGACGTGCCTTCCGGCGAATTGTCCTCGCTCATCTTCTGTTGCAGGATGTTGGGCGTTTGCTGCGCGCCCTGGGCGCTTTGGCCGTCGGACGCGGCCTGGGCGTCGCCGCCGCCGTTCAGCTGATCGGCCAGGATCTGGTTGATGCTGTCGATGGCGGTGCGGTAGAGCAGGGACAGCGATTTGCCGTCGGCGTTGGTGGAAACGTCCAGATTGGCCACCAGCCGCGCGTTCAATTGATTGCGCGCGGTGACGGTGCTGCTGACGTTCTGGCCGCTGCTGCTGGTCTGGCTCTGCTGGACGCTGGCGCTGAGCTGACTGCCGACGGACGGGTTGTTCACGGAATTGACGGACATAGTGCGCTCCTAAGCGGAAAGGGCGGTTGTGATCGACGGCCGGAAGCGGCGCGACGCCTTCATGCCCAAGGCGCTGTTGGTGTTGGTCGACCTGGTCTGAATCTGCTGTGTTGTTGGGGGCTTGCGCAGCGGGCGCAAGGACACCGAGGGCTGCCTTACCTCAGTATGGCCATATTTTCGGCCGGGCCCGCGGAAACTTGAGGCTTATTTCTGTGAGCGTGCGCATGCGGCAGGCAGAGCCCAGGCTGGCTTTGGGCCGGCCCGGCTCTGGCGTTGACAGCCGGCGGCTGCCGGCTTCGGAACGCGGGCTTAGGGCCGCTAACAAAAGCTCGCAGAGAACCTGAGCCAAGGCGCGCCGACGCAGGCAGTACAAGTCGTACGACAAGGAGGCGCAACGCAGGATCAGGGGTTTTGTTAGCGGCTCTTAGCGGTGCTGTTTCTGACGGCGCAGGAAGTCGACCGCCAGGTCCGGGAAGTCGCTGAAGGCGCCGTCCACCTGGGCGCGGTTGTACACCGCGTCCAGCAGCTGGTCCATATTCTTGGCGTAGGCCGGCAGCGCGTCCTTGCGCAGGGTGTAGGGGTGGATCACCAGGCCGTTGGCGTGCGCGGCGCGGCCCATGCCGGTGAGCTTGATCTTGCCCGGGGCGGAGGCCTTGTCTATCAGCATCGGGTATTGCGGGCCGATGCCGTCGGCGTACTTGGCGATTTCCTTCATGCCTTCCGGACGGAACATCCAGTCGTAGTTGTAGTTCACCCACTGACCGGCGGCGTTCTGTTCGAAAGTTTCCTGCCAGTCGGTGTAAGCGATCAGCTGCACCAGCTTGAGGTCCATGCCGGCCTTGGGCATCAGCTCGGTCTTGATGCGTTTCAGTTCGTTGAAGTCGAAGCACTGCAGGTAGACCTTGTCGTTCCTGCCGGTGTAGCCGTAGCGCTTGAGCACTTCCAGCGCCTTCACCGTGATGTCCTTGCCTTCCTGGCGATGGAACCACGGCGCCTTGATCTCCGGATAGATGCCGATATTGCGGCCGGTGGAGTGGTTCAGGCCCTGGATGAACTCGATTTCCTCTTCAAAAGTGTGGATGCGGAAATCGGACTTGCCCATGGGGAAGCGGCCGGGATAGCTCTGACGCTTGACGCCCTTGTCGATGTCGAAGCCTTCGGTGAAGCGCAGCGATTTGATTTCGGCCAGGGTGAAGTCGATCGCGTAATAGCGTCCGTCCTTGCGCGCGCGCTCGGGAAAGCGTTCGGCCACGTCGGTGACGCGGTCCAGGTAATGGTCGTGCAGCACGACCAGCCTGTCGTCCTTGGTCATCACCAGGTCCTGCTCCAGATAGTCCGCGCCCTGGGCGTAGGCCAGCGCCTTGGACGGCAGCGTGTGTTCCGGCAGGTAGCCGCTGGCGCCGCGGTGGGCGATGACGATCTTGTCCGCGGCCTGGGCGGACGCGGCCAGACCGATGGCCAGCGCGACGGCGGCGAGCAGGGGTTTGTAAGCGAATGACATGGCTTCTCCTTATATTAGGGTGGTTCGCAATGGGCGTTGGCGCGACGCCATGATCGGATGCGCGGATGTCGGCGTGATGAAACCCGGCCAGTCCATCGGCATCGTCATGGTTTTGTTTTGGTGAAAAGGAGTAGGACGATAGGGTATCGCCGCGCCGGCGGCAAGCCCCCCGGCGCGGTAGTTTTGAAGGTGATCACGCCTGTGCGGTGACCGCGAGGCAAGCGGTTTTCAACGCCGTATCGCCGACGCGCAGCAGATCGTAAACAGGTTCTACAACTCCACCGCCTGCCGGGTCCTCAAGGCCTCCGCGATGGCCAGGCCGATGCGGGTGGCTTCGCGGGCGTCGGCCAGGCTCAAGGCCAGCGGCAGGTCCAGGCGCGCGGCGTCGACGAAGTGCTGCAGCTCCAGCGTGAAGGCTTCGGCGAAGCGCTGATAGAAATCCGTCACGCATTCATTGCGCACGCCGTGGCGGTCGCTGATCTCCACGCGGTTGGCGCGCGGGTTGGCGCCCACGCTCAGCCGGCCCTGGGTGGCGAAGATCTCGGTCAGCGTTTCATGGCCGTGGGCCTGAGTGCGCGAGGCGTAGAAGCAGGCCAGCTTGCCGTCCTCGAACTCGCACATCGCCACGCCGTTGTCCACGTCGCCGTATTGCGCCAGCGCGCCGTGCACCGCGTTGACGCCGCTGGCCCATACCCGCAACGGACGCGGCGCGCCCAGCAGCCAGCGCGCCAGGTCGATGTCGTGGATGCTGCAATCCATGAAGATGCCGCCGCTGGCGGGGGCGAATTGCACGAAGAAGCCGCTGTCGTCGTTGAGATCGCAGGTTTGCGAGCGCACCAGATAGGGCCGGCCCACCAGGCCCTGCGCCAGCTTGGCGGCGGCGTCCTGGTAGCTGGGGTCGAAGCGGCGCACGAAACCCACCATGGCCTTGAGTTCCGGGCGGCGGGCGGCGGCGCGCTCCACTCGCAGGCAGTCCTCCAGATTCAGCGCCAGCGGCTTTTCGCAGAACACGTGTTTGCCCGCGTCCAGGCAGGCGATGATCTGCTCGGCGTGCAGCGCGGTGGGTGTGGCTAGCAGCACCGCGTCCAGCCCCGGTTCGGCCAGCAGGCCCTCCAGCGCGGCGTGGCCGGCGGCGTCGGGCAGTTCCCGGCGCGCCCAGTCCAGTTCTTCCGGCAGCGGCGAGCAGACGGCGATCACGCGCGCGCCGACGATGCGCTCGCGCAGATTGAGCGCGTGGCGGCGGCCCAGCCGGCCCAGGCCGGCGACGCCGAGGTTTAATGTAGACATGACAAGCCTCCCTGTTGAGTTGGAACCTGTTCACGATCTGCTGCGCTGCGGCGATACCGCGTTGAAAACCGCTTCGAAATGCTGATGTACCATTTGTACATTCCGCTTTCTCAGCCGCAACGCCTTGTCTCGCTCTTGCTCGCGAGATTGTGAACAGGCTCTTAGACCGGATCCAATTCGACGACCTGACCCGAGCGCCAGGAGCGGGTGGCGGCGTCGGCCAGTTCCAGCGCGCGCACGCCGTCCTCCACCGTGGTGCGCGGCGCGGCGCCGTCGCGGATCACCTCCAGGAAGTGGGCCATCTCGGCGGCGTAGGCCTGGCGGTAGCGCTCCAGGAAGAAGGGCTCCGGCAAGTCGGCGGCCACGGCGCGCTCGCCGTAGGCGATCACCTCGGTGGGCCGGTGGTTGCCGGCCTGCAGCATGCCGCGGCTGCCCAGCACTTCGAAGCGCTGGTCATAGCCGTAGGCGGCGCGGCGGCTGGTGTTGATCTGGCACAGCCGGCCCTGGCGGGTGCGCAGCGTCACCGCCGCGCTGTCGGCGTCGCCGGCGGCGGCGATGGCCGGGTCGCTCAGCGCGCTGGCGCTGGCGTGCACGCTGAGGACTTCGTCGTCCAGGATCCAGCGGCAGATGTCGAAGTCGTGGATCAGCATGTCCTTGAAGATGCCGCCGGAGCGGCGGATATAGTCCAGCGGCGGCGCGCCGGGGTCTCGGCTGGTGACGATCAGCATTTCCGGCGCGCCGATCTCGCCGGCGGCCAGCCTGGCCTTGAGCGCGGCGAAGGTGGGGTCGTAGCGGCGCTGGAAGCCGATCAGGCAGGGCACGCCGGCCGCGGCCACCGCCTGGGCGCACTGGCGCGCGCGCTCCAGCTCCAGGTCCACCGGTTTTTCGCAGAAGATGGCCTTGCCGCGCGCGGCGGCGGCCAGGATCAGCTCGGCGTGGGTGTCGGTGCTGGCGGCGATGATGACGGCGCGCACCGCGGGATCGTCCAGCGCTTGTTCCGCGGCGCAGGCCTCGGCGCCGTGGGCGGCGGCCAGCTCCCGCGCCGCCGGCGCGTGACTGTCCACCACGTATTTGAGCCGCATGCCCGGCAGGCGGGCTAGGTTGGCGGCGTGGATCTTGCCGATGCGGCCGGCTCCGAACAGCGCTGCGTCAATCATCATATCCTCCAGTCTCCTTGGTTTCTTCTATGTTCAGCTCCAGCCGGCAGGCCAGCGCGATGAACAGCGCCTGGCACAGGCAGATGGTGCTGGTCAGCGAACGGAAGGAGAAGGCCGAGCCTTCCCTGACCGTCAATACCGCGTCGGCCCCGCGCGCCAGCGGGCTGAGCTGGCTGTCGGTGATCACCAACTGCTTGGCCTTGTGCTGCGCCGCCACCCGCGCGCAATAGCGGCTTTCCTTGCCATAGGGCTGGAAGCTGATGGCGATCAGCACGTCTTGTTCGCCAATGCTGCGGATTTGCTGCGGAAACATGCCGCCCAGGCCGGACAGCAGATGCACTTTCTTGGCGGTGTGCTGCAAGGCGTAGGCGATGTAGGAGGCGATGGGAAACATGCGCCGCACCCCGGTCACGTAGATGTTGTCGGCGTTCAGCAGCAGTTCCACCGCCGCCTCCAGCTGCGCCTCGTCCAGCGCGGCGTCCAGTTCCTGCAGACCTTGCTGGCAGGCGGCGATGAAGTCCCGGGTCATGCCGGCGGCGGAGCGCTGCTCGTCGCGGCTGGCGATCAGGCTCTGAATGCGCTGGCGGTAATTGGGCTGCGGCGCGCCCTGTGGCGTAAATGCGTCACGGAACACGGCCTGCATATCGGAAAAGCCGGCGAAGCCGAAGCGCTGGGCGAAGCGGACGATGGCCGAAGGCTGCACCTCGCAAGCCTGGGCGATGTCGGTAATGCGTTGCAGCATCAGCGTGCCCCGGTGCTGCTCCACGTAGCCGGCAATCACTTTCAGCTGCTTGCTCAGCGTGTCGTATTCGGCGGCGATGCGCTGCATCAATTCCTCGGCGGGGACGGTGTTGGCCATGGGCGGGCTTTCCTAAGGTTTTGACCAGTATACGTTTTGTCCTTGTGTTCGAAAATAATTTTCTATTGAAAAACACATTTGGAAAATTATTTGCAGAATAGAGCGAAAGCTCTTAAGGTGATTTCACGCCCGACGCCAGACAGTGGCCGCGGCCGACACCATAGCGGGCCCCACGATGGGCCGGCGGAGAAGAAGGAGGAGAGAGATGCAGCAGCGATCCTGGAAGTGTAAGTGGAGGCGGGCACTGCCCGCGGCGGCGCTGGCGCTCTGCGCGCTGGCCCAGCCGGCCTTGGCGGCCGACGCCCGTTTCGTGCTGGTCAGCCACGCGCCGGATTCCGACGCCTGGTGGAACACCATCAAGAACGCCATCAAGCAGGCCGGCGAGGATTTCAACGTACAGGTGGATTACCGCAATCCACCCAATGGCGACCTGGCCGATATGGCGCGCTTGATCGAGCAGGCGGCGGCGCGCAATTACGACGGCGTGATCGCCAGCATCGCCGATTACGATGTGCTGAAGCGGCCGCTGGGCCAGGTGGTGGCCAAGAAGATTCCGCTGGTCACCATCAATTCCGGCACCGTCAAGCAAAGCGAAAGCCTGGGCGCCTTGCTGCACGTCGGCCAGCCGGAGTACGACGCCGGCTTCGATTCCGGCAAGCAGGCCAAGGCCGCCGGGATCAAGAGCTTCCTCTGCGTCAACCACTACGCCACCAACCCGGCCTCCTTCGAGCGCTGCAAGGGCTTCGCCGACGCCATCGGCGCCGATGTGCGCAAATCCACGCTGGACGCCGGCGACGACCCCACCGGCATCGAAAGCAAGGTCAGCGCCTATCTGCGCAACAATCCCGGCACCCAGGCGCTGCTGACGCTGGGGCCGACCTCGGCCAGCCCGGCGATCAAGGCGGTGAAGAAGATGGGCCTGGCCGGCAAGCTCTACTTCGCCACCTTCGACCTGTCCGAGGACATTTCCAAGGCGATCAAGGACGGCACCATCAAGTTCGCCATCGACCAGCAACCCTATCTGCAGGGCTATATCCCGGTGGCGGCGCTGGCCATCATGAAACGCGACAAGACCGCGGACCCGGTCAAGGTGGAAGCGGCGCTCAAGGCCAATCCCAAATTCCAGGCCCGGCTGAGGGAGTACGGGCTGGCCCCCCTCTACAAGGGCCGTCACATCAACTCCGGCCCCGGCTTCGTCACCAAGGACAATATCGCCAAGGTGGAGAAGTACGCCGGGCAGTTCCGCTGACCGCCGTTTCCCGATGGATCTGACGCCCGGCGCCGCGACGGCTGCGGGGCGAGGAGCATAGCTATGAGCATGAGCAAGGCCAGCCCGGGCAAGGCCGCGGGCATCCGCATGGCGCCGCCCGGCGATGATGAAAGAGTGCGGCGGCTGTCGCTGTTCGACCGGCTGATGGGCCGGCCGGAATTCGCCGCCGTCGCCGGCGCGGCGCTGGTGTTCGCGGTGTTCGGCGTCGGCGCCGGCGGTTCCGGCATGTTCGCGGTGGACGGCATCGTCAACTGGTCGCAGGTGGCGGCCTATCTCGGCATCATCGCCATCGGCGCCTGCCTGCTGATGATAGCCGGCGAGTTCGATCTGAGCCTGGGCTCGATGATAGGCTTCGCCGGCATGATGGTGGCGATTCCGCCGCTGTACTTCGGCTGGCCGTTCTGGCTGGCCGTCCTGTTCGCCTTCGCCGGTTCGCTGGCGGTGGGCTGGCTCAACGGCTATCTGGTGCTCAAGACCCGGCTGCCGTCCTTCATCGTCACCCTGGCTTTTCTCTTCATCCTGCGCGGCCTGACGCTGGCGCTGTCCATTCTGTTCGCTAACCGCACCATCGTCAGCGGCGTCGGCGATCTGGCGGCGGCGGACCCGCTGGCGCAATGGCTGTTCGTCGGCCATGTCGGCGCCGGCCTGTTCCACTGGCTGGCCGGCATCGGCGCCATCGCCTCCCTGCCGGACGGCGGCGCGGCGGCGGCCGGCGTGCCCAAGGTGCTGCTGTGGTGGCTGGCGCTGGCGGCGATCGCGGCCTTCGTGCTGGCGCGCACCCGGATCGGCAACTGGATCTTCGCCGCCGGCGGCGACGCCAACGCCGCCAAGAACGTGGGGGTGCCGGTCAAGCAGGTGAAGATAGGCCTGTTCATGTTCACCGCCTTCTGCGCCTGCCTGTTCGCGGTGCTGCAAGTGTGCGACGTGGGTTCCGCCGCCGCGGACCGCGGCCTGCAAAAGGAGTTCGAGGCCATCATCGCCGCGGTGATAGGCGGCTGTCTGCTCACCGGCGGCTACGGCTCGGTGGTGGGCGCCTGCTTCGGCGCGCTGATCTTCGGCGTGGTGCAGATCGGCATCACCTACACCAATATCAATTCCGACTGGTTCCGCGTTTTCCTCGGCCTGATGCTGCTGATGGCGGTGTTGTTCAATCACTATGTCAGACGCCGCGTGACGGAGGCCAAATGATGGTCACGACCGGCAAAATCCCTGCGGCCGCGTTGCGCCTCCTTGCCGTACTCAATGTACTGTCCGCGTCGGCGCGCCTTGCCGCAGCCGCTGCGCTGAACAATCCTGGCCGCGGGCCGCAAGGAGTCGAAGATGAAACCGTGTGACGACTACATCCTGGAGCTGGATCAGGTCAGCAAGACCTTCGGTTCGGTGATCGCCTTGCAGAAGGTGGATCTGCAGCTGCGCCGCGGCGAGGTGCATTGCCTGCTGGGCGACAACGGCGCCGGCAAGTCCACGCTGATCAAGACCCTGGCCGGGGTGCACCGGCCCAGCGGCGGCGAATACCGGGTGGACGGACAGCCGGTGCGCTTCGACTCGCCGCGCCAGGCGCTGGACCAGGGCATCGCCACCGTTTACCAGGATCTGGCCCTGGTGCCGCTGATGTCGGTGGCGCGCAATTTCTTCCTGGGCCGCGAGCCGATGAAGAAATGGCTGGGTCTGCTGCCGGTGCTGGATCTGGAACTGGCCGGCGAAGTGGCGCGCGACAAGCTGGCGGAAATGGGCATCCACATTCGCGACCCGCATCAGGCGATAGGCACCCTGTCCGGCGGCGAGAAGCAATGCCTGGCCATCGCTCGCGCCATTTACTTCGGCGCGCGGGTGCTGATCCTGGACGAGCCCACCGCCGCGCTGGGCGTCAAGCAGAGCGTCAATGTGCTCAAGCTGATTTCCAAGGCGCGCGACAAGGGCATCTCGGTGATCTTCATCACCCACAACGTCAACCACGCTTACCCGATAGGCGACCGCTTCACCCTGCTCAACCGCGGCCGCTCGCTCGGCACTTACGCCAAGGACGCGGTCAGCAAGGAGGAGGTGCTGGACATGATGGCCGGCGGCGCGGAAATGCAGAAACTGATGGCCGAGCTGGACGGCGTCCATATCTGAAAGGTAGATCTAGCATGCAAAACACCACCCGTTTCGCCAGCGGCCGCGACCGCGACCTGGTCTGCCTGGGCCGGCTGGCGGTGGACCTGTACGCGCAGCAGCTGGGCGCGCCGCTGGAAGACGCGGCCAGCTTCGCCAAATACCTGGGCGGCTCCTCCGCCAACATCGCTTTCGGCGCGGCCCGGCTGGGTTTGAAATCGGCGATGCTGTCCCGCGTCGGCGACGAGCAGATGGGGCGTTTCCTGCTCAAGACCCTGAGCGCCGAAGGCTGCGACGTCAGCCAGGTGAGGGTGGACCCGGAGCGGCTGACCGCCCTGACCCTGCTGGGCATCAAGGACCGCGACACCTTCCCTCTGCTGTTCTACCGCGAAAACTGCGCCGACATGGCGCTCGGCGTCGAGGACATCGACGAGGACTTCATCGCCGGCAGCCAGGCCTTGCTGATCACCGGCACCCATCTGTCGCGGCCCGGGGTGGAGGCGGCCAGCCGCCGCGCGCTGCAATACGCGCGCCGCCACGACGCGCGCACGGTGCTGGACATCGATTACCGGCCGGTGCTGTGGGGCCTGGCCGGCCGCGGCGACGGCGAAACCCGCTACATCGCCAGCGAGGAGGTCAGCGCTCATTTGCAGAAGCTGCTCTCCGAGTTCGACCTCATCGTCGGCACCGAGGAGGAGTTCCTGATCGCCGGCGGCGCGGCCGAGCTGATGCCGGCCTTGGCCCGGGTGCGCGCACTGAGCCGGGCGGTGCTGGTGGTCAAGCTGGGCCCCTTGGGCTGCGCGGTGATTCCCGACGCGGTGCCGGCGCGCATCGAGGACGCCTTCAGCGTGGCCGGCGCGCCAGTGGAGGTGATGAATGTGCTGGGCGCCGGCGACGCCTTCCTGGCCGGCTTCCTGTCCGCCTGGCTGCGCGGCGGCGACTACGCCGAATGCTGCCGCCGCGCCAACGCCTGCGGCGCGCTGGTGGTGTCGCGCCACGGCTGCGCGCCGGCGATGCCGACCCCGGCCGAGCTGGAGCGCTTTCTCGCCGCGCCGATGCGGCGGCCGGGCGAGGACGCGGCCTTGAGCCGGCTGCATCGGGTCAGCGCGGCGCGGCCGCGCTGGGACGAATTGTGCGTGTTCGCCTTCGACCACCGCAGCCAGTTCTTCGAACTGGCGCGCGCGGCGGGCGCGGACGAGGCGCGGCTGCCGCGTTTGAAGCAACTGCTGGTGCAAGCGGTGGCCGACGTCGAGCAGCGGCTGAATCTGCACGGGCGGGTGGGGGTGTTGATCGACGAGCGCTACGGCGCCGACGCGCTGTCCGCCGCCACCGGCCGCGGCTGGTGGGTGGGCCGGCCGGTGGAGCTGCCCGGCTCCAATCCGCTGGTGTTCGAGCAAGGCCGCGCGATGGCCGGCGCCTTGAACGCCTGGCCGCGCGAGCAGGTGATCAAATGCCTGGTCCAGTACCACCCGGACGATGAGCTGGACAACCGGCTGGAGCAGGAGGCGCAGGTCCGCGCGCTCTACGACGCCGCCCAGGCCAGCGGCCACGAATTGCTGCTGGAAATCATCCCGTCCAAGGATTTGCCGCGCGCCGACGACACCGTCTACCGCGCGCTCAAGCGCCTGTACAACCTGGGCATCCACCCGGACTGGTGGAAGCTGGAGCCGCCCGCCGCCGCGCAATGGCCGGCGCTGGACGCGCTGATCGCCGAGCGCGATCCCTATTGCCGTGGCGTGGTGCTGCTGGGACTGAACGCGCCCTTGGACGTGCTGCGCCAGGGCTTCGCCGCCGCGCGCGCCAGCCGCAGCTGCCGCGGCTTCATGGTGGGGCGCAGCCTGTTCCAGCGGCCGGCCGAACGCTGGCTGGCCGGCGAGATCGACGACGCCGGCCTGGTGGCCGAGGCCGGCGCGCGTTTTGCCGAGCTGGTGGCGGTGTGGCGCGAGGAACGCGGAGCGGCCGGCCGCGCGCTCAGCCAGGAGGGCGCGCGATGAGCACGATTCGTTTAACCATGGCCCAGGCGTTGGTGCGCTATCTGGCCGCGCAGCGAGTGGAACTGGACGGCGAGGAGCTGCCGCTGTTCGCCGGGGTGTGGGCCATCTTCGGCCACGGCAATGTCGCCGGCCTGGGCGAGGCGCTGCAGCAGGCCGGCGACAGCCTGCCCACCTGGCGCGCCCACAATGAGCAGGGCATGGCCCACGCCGCCATCGCCTACGCCAAAGCCCATTTCCGCCGCCGGATGATGGCGGTGAGCAGCTCCATCGGCCCCGGCGCCACCAATCTGGTCACCGCCGCGGCGCTGGCCCACGTCAACCGGCTGCCCTTGCTGCTCTTGCCCGGCGACGTGTTCGTGTCGCGAGCGCCGGACCCGGTGCTGCAGCAACTGGAAGCGCCGCAGGACGGCACGCTGTCGGTCAACGACTGCCTGCGGCCGGTGTCGCGCTATTTCGACCGCATCGTCCACCCGGCGCAGCTGCTCACGGCGCTGCCGCGCGCGCTGGCGGTGCTGACCGATCCGGCTCAATGCGGGCCGGCCACGCTGGCGCTGCCGCAGGACGTGCAGACCATGGCCTGGGATTATCCGGCCGACTGGTTCCGGCCGCGGCTGTGGCGCATCGCCGCGCCGCCGCCGGAACCGGACGCGCTGGAGCGGGCGGCGCGGGCGCTGGCCGCCGCGCGGCGGCCGCTGATCGTGGCCGGCGGCGGCGTGCTCTACAGCGCCGGCGGCGCGGCGGCCTTGCGCGCCTTCGCCGAGCGCCACGGCGCGCCGGTGGCCGAGACCCAGGCCGGCAAGAGCGCCTTGTCCTGGGACCACCCGCTGCAATTGGGCGCGATCGGCGTCACCGGCTCGCCGGCCGCCAACCGGCTGGCGGAACGGGCCGACCTGGTGCTGGCGCTGGGCAGCCGCTTGCAGGACTTCAGCACCGGCTCCGGGCAGCTGTTCCGCCAGGCGCGGCTGCTCAGCGTCAACGTCAACGCGCTGGACGGGATCAAGGCCGACGCCGTGGCCCTGAGCGGCGACGCCGCGCTATGCCTGGACGCGCTGTCGGCGCGGCTGGACGGCTGGAGCGCCGACGCCGGCTGGAGCGCCGAGGCGCGCGCGCTGGCCGATGACTGGCGCGCGGAGACGGAGCGCGTCACCGGTCAGCGCCAGCCGCACGGCCTGCCTTACGACGGGGAGGTGATAGGCGCGGTGCAGCGCCACCCCGGCTCCGCGCGCGACGACATCGTGGTCTGCGCCGCCGGCACCCTGCCGGCCGAGCTGCACAAGCTGTGGCGCGCCGCGACGCCGGGCGGCTACCACCTGGAATACGGCTATTCCTGCATGGGCTATGAAATCGCCGGCGGCCTGGGCGTGAAGATGGCGCGGCCGGAGCGCGAAGTCATCGTGATGGTGGGCGACGGCAGCTATCTGATGATGAACAGCGAGCTGGCCACCTCGGTGATGCTGGACCAGAAACTGATCGTGGTGCTGCTGGACAACCGCGGCTACGGCTGCATCAACCGGCTGCAGCAGGCCTGCGGCGGCGCGCCGTTCAACAATCTGCTGGACGACTGCCGCCAGGGCCGCCACGGCGCGCCGCGGGTGGATTTCGCCGCCCATGCCCGCGCGCTGGGCGCCGAGGCCGAGCACGTGGCCGACATCGCCGGCCTGGAGGCTGCGCTGGTCCGCGCCCGCGCCGCGGAACGCAGTTATCTGATCGCGATCGACACCGATCCGGCGCGCACCACCGAGGCCGGCGGCTGCTGGTGGGAAGTGGCGGTGCCGGAGGTGTCGGAACGGGCCGAGGTCCGCGCCGCGCGCCAGGCTTACGAAGACCGGCTGCGCCGGCGTCAATACGAATAGCGGGGAACAGCGCAATGCATGCATTCGACGTGAAAATCGGCATCAATCCGATTTCCTGGAGCAATGACGACCTGCCGTCGCTGGGCGGCGAAATCTCGCTGGAACAGGCGCTGGCCGAAGGCGCGGCCATCGGCTACCGCGGTTTTGAGCTGGGCAATAAATTCCCGCGCCAGCCGGAAGCGCTGGCGGCGGCGCTGGCGCCGCACGGCCTGCAATGCGTGTCCGGCTGGCATTCCGGCCGTCTGGCCGAGCGCGGTGTGGATGAGGAAATCGCCGCCGTGGAGCCGCATCTGCGCTTGTTGGCCGCCAGCGGCTGCCGGGTGATGGTCTACGGTGAAGTGGCGCAGGCGATACAGGGCCAGCCGCGCCCCCTGAGCCAGCGTCCGCGCTTTGGTTCGGAGCGGCAATGGCGCGATTACGGCGAGCGGCTGAACGCCTTCGGCCGCCACCTGCAAAGCCACGGCCTGACGCTGGCCTACCATCACCATATGGGCGCCTACGTCGAAACCCCGGACGATGTGGACGCGCTGATGACGGTCACCGGCCCGGAAGTGGGCCTGCTGTTCGACAGCGGCCACATCGCCTTCGCCGGCGGCGAACCGCTGGCGGTGCTGCGCCGCCATATCGGCCGCGTGGTCCACGTCCATTGCAAGGACATCCGCCCGCAGGTGGCGCGGCTGGCGCGCAACCGCGGCTGGAGCTTTCTGGAGTCGGTGCTCAACGGTGTGTTCACCGTGCCCGGCGACGGCGTCATCGATTTCGAAGCCCTGCTGCGCATGCTGGCCGAGCACGGCTATCGCGGCTGGCTGGTGGTGGAGGCGGAGCAGGACCCGGTGGTGGCGCCCAGCTACCGCTACGCCGATCTGGGCTTCCGCACCCTGGCCGGGCTGGTGGCCGCCATCCGCGCCGGCGCGCCGGAAAGGAGCTGCGCATGAATCAGCCTGATTTGCGCGTCAAGGCGACGGCCGGCCGCGTCGCCGCCGACATCACCCCGGCCTCCGCCGGCTGGCGCCATGTCGGTTTCCGCGCCTTGCGCCTGGCCGACGGCGAGGCCGAGGACTGGCTGCAAGCGGAACGGGAATGCTGCGTGGTGGTGCTGGCCGGCGTCGTCGACCTCATCGCCGGCGAACAGCGCTGGCCGGGCGTGGGCGGCCGCGCCGATGTGTTCGACGGGCAAGCGCCGTGGGCGGCTTATATTCCCGCCGGCTGTGCATTGCGCATCGTCGCCCGCAGCGCGGCCGAAGTGGCTTTGTGTTCGGCGCCGGGCCGGCCGCTGATCCGGCCGCCGCGGCTGATCCGGCCGCAAGACATGGCGCAGAGCGTGCGCGGGCAGGGGAGCAACACCCGCTACGTCACCGACATCCTGCCGCAGCAGGCGGAGGCGGACGGCCTGCTGGTGGTGGAAGTGCGCACCCCGTCCGGCCATTCGTCCAGCTATCCGCCGCACAAGCACGACCGCGACGCGCTGCCGGCGGAAAGCCAGCTGGAGGAAACCTATTACCACCGGGTGAGCCCGGCGCAGGGCTTCGTGTTCCAGCGCGTCTACACCGACGAGCGCGATCTGGACCAATCCCACGCGGTGGAGGACGGCGACGTGATGCTGGTGCCGCGCGGCTATCATCCGGTGTGCGTGCCGCACGGTTATGAATCCTACTACCTCAACGTGATGGCCGGGCCGCGCCGCGAATGGCGCTTCCACAACGACCCGGCGCATGAGTGGATGCTGTCCGCCGCGACCTGAGGCGCGGCGGCGGGGCTTGGGTTGGCGCGGGCGGCGGTGTAAACTGCCGCTTTTACGACCGCGTCGGTCCCTTGCCTGGATTCCGCCATGCCCACGCCTCATGCCGCACGCCGCGCCCGCCTGCTGTCCGCCCTGGGCGACGCCGTCGCGGTGCTGCCCACCGCGCCGGAAGCGGTGCGCAACGCCGATAATTTCTATCCCTATCGCCCGGACAGCCATTTCCTGTACCTGACCGGCTTCGCCGAGCCGGAAGCGGTGTTGGTGCTGGACGGGCGCAGCGGCAAGTCCATCCTGTTCTGTCGCGACAAGAATCCGGACATGGAAATCTGGGAAGGCTTCCGCCACGGGCCGCAGGCGGCGGCCGAGGCTTTCGGCTTCGACGAGGCTTATCCCGTCGCCGAGCTGGACGCGCGGATGCTGGAACTGCTGTCCGGTTGCGGCCGGCTGTGCTGGAGCCTGGGCCGCGACGCCAAATTCGACGTGCGCGTCAACGGCTGGCTGGACAGCCTGCGTCAGCGCGCCTACCACGGCGCGCCGGCGCCCAGCTGCTACGGCGACGTGCACGCGCTGCTGGACGAGATGCGCCTGATCAAGGACGACAGCGAGATCGCGCTGCTGCGCCGCGCCGGCGAGATTTCCGCCGCCGGTCATGTGCAGGCGATGCGCGCCACCCGGCCTGGCCTGCATGAATACCAGATCGAGGCGGAAATCCTGCACGCCTTCGTCAGCCGCGGCGCGCGCCAGCCTTCCTACGAAAGCATCGTCGCCGGCGGCGCCCATGCCTGCACCCTGCATTACTGCGCCAACAACGGCTTGCTGCGCGACGGCGAAATGCTGTTGATCGACGCCGGCTGCGAGCTGGAAGGCTACGCCGGCGACATCACCCGCAGTTTCCCGATCAACGGCCGCTTCAGCGGCCCGCAGCGCGACGTCTACGAAGTGGTGCTGGCGGCGCAGGCGGCGGCCATCGCCGCCTTGGGGCCCAATGTTCCCTGGAACGCGTCCGGCGACGCCGCGCTGGCGGTGCTGGTCCAGGGCATGCTGGACCTGGGGCTGCTGCAAGGCAGCGTGGACGGGGTGATCGAATCCGGCGCTTACCGCCAGTTTTACATGCACGGCATCGGCCATCTGATCGGCCTGGACGTGCACGACGTGGGCGCGCGCAAGCGCAACGGCCTGTGGCGCGCTTACCAGCCCGGCATGTGCGTGACGGTGGAGCCGGGCTTGTACATCCGCCCGGCGGACGGAGTGCCGGCCGCGCTGCATCATATCGGCGTGCGCATCGAGGACGATGTGTTGATCACCGAGCAGGGCTGCGAGGTCTATACCGGCGGCGTGCCCAAGCGCATCGACGAGATCGAGGCGCTGATGAATCAGGATTGAATTCCGGAGCCTGTGTCCCGAGGAAACAGGAGGAAACAGAATGCAGCAACAGACAAATGAACATGCGGATGTGGTGATCATAGGCGGCGGCCCGGTGGGGGCGCTGGCCGCCTTGCGGCTGGCGCGCGCCGGCCGCGAGGTGACCTTGGTGGAAGCCCGCGGCCGCGACGAGGCGGTGCGCGACGCGCGCGCGCTGGCGCTGTCCTGGCACAGCCGCGAACTGCTGCGCGAAGCCGGCGCCTGGCCGGAGGATTTGCCGGCATCCGTGATCGACAGCGTGCACGTGTCGCAGCAAGGCGCTTGCGGCCGCACCCTGTTGCAGGGCGAGGACGTGGGCCTGCCGCACCTGGGCGCGGTGGTGGATTATCCGGCGCTGGTGGCGGCGCTGGGCGGCGCGCTGGAGCGCGCCGGCGTGCGCGTGCTGTGGCGGCACCGGGTGCGGGCGGTCAAAAGCCTCAGCCATTACGCGGTGGCGACGGTGGAGTCGGACGCCGGCGAGAGCGTGTTGACCTGCCGGCTGGCGGTGATGGCCGAGGGCGGCGCGTTGGCGGAAAGCCTGCCCGGCGTCAAGCGCCTGAGCCACGATTACCGCCAGTGCGCGGTGTTGGCCGAGGTGCGCACCGAATTGCCGTCCAAGGGCGTGGCCTATGAGCGCTTCGCCCATGACGGGCCGCTGGCCCTGCTGCCGCACGGCGACGCTTATATGTTGGTGTGGACCCGCAGCGCCGAGGACGCCGCCCGCTTGCAGGCGGCCGACGACGCCGAGGTGGCCGCCGCCTTGCAGCAGGCCTTCGGCGAGCGCCAGGGCCGCATCCTGGACGTGGGGCCGCGCGCGGCGTTTCCGCTGGCGCTGAAGCAGCTCAACCGCGTGGTCAGCGGCCGGGTGGCGATGATAGGCAACGCCGCGCAAACCATGCACCCGGTGGCGGCGCAGGGCCTGAACCTGGGCCTGCGCGACGCCGCCGGCCTTAGCGCGGCGCTGGCCGGCGTGGCCGATCCCGGCGATGCCGCCGCGCTGGCGGCCTACGCGGCGGCGCGGCGGGTGGACAGCCACGCGGTGGTGGGCTTCACCCACGGTTTGATCAAATTGTTCGACGGCCACCATCCGGTGGTCAGCGCCATGCGCAGCGTCGGCCTCAGCGCGCTGGACGCGCTGCCGCCGCTGCGGCGCAAGTTCGCCAGCCATTTGGTGTTCGGCGTCTGATGGGAGCGGATGTGAAAGCATTGCAGTACGACGTGATCGTGGTCGGCGGCGGTCTGGTGGGCGCCAGCCTGGCGCTGGCGCTGGACCGCGCGGGCAAGCGGGTGGCCTTGCTCGAAGGGCGGCCGCCCGAGCTTCAGGACCTGGACCAGGGCTGGGACGCGCGCATCTACGCGGTGAGCCCGGCCAATCGCCGTTTCCTGGAGAGCCTGGACGCCTGGCCCGGCGCCGAGCGCCTGGGCGCGATTGAGGCGATGGATGTGCGCGGCGACGCCGGCGGCCGCATCGAGTTCGCCGCCAGCGACGCCGGCGAGCCGGCGCTGGCCTGGATCGCCGAGAACCGCTGGCTGCTGGCCGCGCTGTGGCGGCGGCTGGCGGCGTCTAGCGTCGATTGCCTGAGCGGAGTCTTGCCGCGGGCGCTGAGCGCTGACGCGCTGGGCGCGGAGCTGACGCTGGAAGACGGCCGCCGCTTGAGCGCCGCCTTGCTGGCCGGCGCCGACGGCGCCAACTCCTGGGTGCGCGAGCAGGCCGGCTTGAACGCCAGCGTCAAACCCTACGGCCAGAGCGGGGTGGTGGCCAATTTCGACTGCGAACGCCCGCACGGCGGCGTGGCGCGGCAATGGTTCACCGGCGACAGCATCCTGGCCTGGCTGCCCATGGCCGGGAACCGAATTTCCATGGTGTGGTCAACTTCTGATCCCTCGCGCTTGCTGGAGCTGCCGCCGGAGCAACTGGCGGCGACGGTGGCGGCGGCCGGAGGACGGGAGCTGGGCGAGTTGACCTGCCTCACCCCCGCGGCGGCGTTTCCGCTGCGCTTGATCCAGCCGGAGCGGGTGGCGGCGGAGCGCGTGGTCCTGGTGGGCGACGCGGCCCACACCGTGCATCCCCTGGCCGGCCAGGGGGTGAACCTGGGCATCCAGGACGCGGCGCAATTGGCCGCGCTGTTGGCCGGCGAACGCGACGCCGGAGACTGGATGCTGCTGCGCCGTTACGAGCGCCGGCGGCGCGAAGCGGTGAAAACCATGCAATTGGGCTGCGACGGCTTGTTCCAGCTGTTTCACGCCCAAGGGCCGGGCCTGTCCTGGCTGCGCAACACCGGCTTGAACCTGACCAATTGCCTGAAGCCTTTGAAGCGGCAATTCGCTCGGCAGGCGATTGGTTACTGAACCTCCTTTCAAGGATAAAGATTGATGAAGAAGAACCTGAAGTCCCTGGCGCTGGGCGCCTCCCTGATGATGGCGCTGGCCGCTTGCTCGCAAGCCGCCGGCAGCGGCAACGCCGGCGACGTGAAGAAGGCGTTTGAAGGCCGTTTCCCCGGCAAGCCGGTCAAGGCGGTGAGCGCCACCCCGGTGAAGGGGATTTTCGAGGTGGTGGTGGACAATAAGCAGGTGGTGTACACCAACGCCGACGCCAGCTATCTGTTTGTCGGCGATCTGATCGACGCGGTGAAGAAGGAAAGCCTGACCGAGAAGAAAATGGCCGAGCTGAACAAGGTGGACTTCAAGTCGCTGCCGTTTGAATACGCGCTGAAGGAAGTGCGCGGCAAGGGCGAACGCAAGCTGGCGGTGTTCTCCGATCCGGACTGCCCGTTCTGCAAGAAGCTGGAGCGCGAAGGCCTGAAGAATCTGGACAACGTGACCATCTACACCTTCCTCTACCCGCTGTCCCAGTTGCACCCGGACGCGATGCGCAAGTCCAAGCAGATCTGGTGCTCGCCCGACAAAGTGGCGGCCTGGTCCGGCTTCATGCGCGACGGCAAGCCGCTGACCGGTCCGGACAATTGCGACACTCCGCTGGAGAAGATTCAGCAGCTGGGCGAGAAGCTGGGCATCACCGGCACGCCGGGCCTGATCTTCGCCAACGGCCAGCTGGTGCCGGGCGCGATCGATGGCGACGATATCGAGAAGCTGCTCAACGCCAAGTGAGCGCATGAAGGCAGGCGCCGCTAAGCGGAATTCCACGGCCTGCCCCTGCGTCCGCGCGACGCCGGGGCAGGCCGTTGTCGCGCCAGGCGGACGGCGATGACGGCGCGGCCGGGCCGGCGCTTGTCCGACGGCGACCGCCTGTTGCTGGGCCTGTCGCTGTCGCTGGCCTTGCACGGGCTGGCCTTGTTCGCGCCGTGGCCGGCCGGCGGCGCGCAGGGCGCGGTTTCCGGTCTGAGCGTGCGTCTGTCCGCCGCGCCGCCCGCTGCCAGCGCGGCGCGGGACGCCGTCCGGCCCGCGGCTTCCGGCCTTGCCGCGGAGCCGGCCGCCCTGCCGCCGGCCATGACCGGGCCCGGGGCGTCGCAGGCCTTGGCGGAGGCGTCGGCGCCGAGGCAGGAGACGCTGCCGGCGGCCGCGTCCGTCCCCGCGCCGGAAGCCTCCGCGCCGGCGGCAAACGGCGAGCAAGCCGCCGCCGCCGATGAGGGGCTGCCGCAGCGGCTGGGCCTGGACCTTTATTATCCGGCCGGACAGCTGGAGCGCCTGGCGGAGCCGCTGGAGCCCATCGTGCCGCCGATACTGGCCGATATGCCTGGGGATCCGCCGGTGTTCGAGCTGCGCGTCTATATCAATGAGCAGGGCGGGGTGGACGCGGCGCAATGGGCGGGCGCGGCGCCGGCGGACGGCGACGCGCAGCTGGAGCCGTTCCGGCGCGCGCGCTTCTTGCCTGCGCGCAAAGACGGCATTGCGGTGAAGAGCTATAAACGAATTCTGCTGGAGACGGCGCCGTTGACGGAAACGGCGGCGCCGGGCCGGCCTTAGAACGTGTTTACGATCTGCCGCGCGTCGTGGGGCGTTGCGCGGTGAGCGCCCCTTCGAAAGGCTGATGCGCCGCGTGCGCACTCCGCTTTCTCAGACGTTTTCGCCTTGTCTCGCCTTAGCTCGCGAGATCGCGAACACGTTCTCAAGCCTGTTCAAGGCTCTCCCGGGCCAGGGCGGCCTTGGAGCGAGCCGGTGGAACAAAATTGAGGCCGGACGCCGGGCCGGCGGCTGACCAAGGGCGCGGGTTCGTGGTAAATTCCGCTCTCCGGCGCTGCTTGCCGGAGGCTAACATCTCCAATCAGGGGCGTACGAACGTCCCGGTCTTCAACAAAGGAATTCCCATGTCTGATCTGCAGACTCTGTTCACCCAGGCTCAGGCCGATGTCAAGACCCTGTCCGAGCGTCCGGACAACCAGACCCTGTTGCAGCTGTACGCGCTGTTCAAGCAGGCGACCGAAGGCGACGCCGCCGGCGAGCGCCCGGGCATGATGGACTTCATCAACCGCGCCAAATTCGACGCCTGGGAAAAGCTGAAAGGCAAGGGCAGCGACGAGGCCAAGCAGGAATACGTGGACGTGGTGAAGCGTCTGCTGGAAGAGTAAGCCGGCCGCCAGAACGGGCCGCCCGCGGGCGGCGCCGTTTGCGGCGGCGAAGCGGCACAGGTCCCGCGTGCCGATTTTTTTTAGAAGTTGTTCGCCATCCCGCGGGGCAAGCCCGCGAAACGGGCGCCGCGGCCGAAGCGGCCCGCGGATCGCGAACGGGTTCTCAACTGCCGCCGGCTGTTGCCCAGCAGCGCGCGGCGGTACGGTTTTTCAATCAAGTGAAGCGTTGGCCAAGATGAAGAGAGTCTTTTGCTTGCTGGTTTTCGCCCTGCTGGCGCAAGCGTGCCGGGCCGGCGACGATCCGGTTTTGCTGGTGGTGTCGGGCAAGATCAGCCATTTCACCGATTCGGCGCGCGGCGTGTACGAGTTCCGCGAGAGCGCGCTGATGGCCTTGCCGCAAACTTCGCTGGTCACCGCCACCAGCTGGACGCCCAAGGCCACCTTCAGCGGGCCGCTGGTGCGGGACATTCTGAATAAAGTGGGCGCCTACGGCCACCAGGCCCAGTTCGTGGCGCTCAACGACTATACCTATTCCATTCCGGTCAGCGAGCTGGTCAAGTATCGCGCCATCCTGGCGCGCCGCTTCAATCAGCAGCCGATGAACGTGGCCCGCTACGGGCCCTTGTGGTTGATGTATCCGCTGGAGCAGATGCCGGATTCGGCCAAGGGGCCGGCGCTGGACGCCAAGCTGATCTGGCAGATAGACGGTTTGGTGGTGAACTGATGGACCAGGACAATCAAGCGTCGTCCGACGCCGCGCCGGGCTGGCTCAGCCGCCTGCGGCGGCTGATTTCCGGCTGGGGCGGCTGGCCGGAGGGCCGGCGCATGCTGTGGGTGGGCTTGCTGGTGCTGATCACCGCCGCCGGCGGCATGTATTACAGCATCAGCCAGCTGGGCAAGGTCAATTCCGTGGCCAATAGCAGCGAGGATTTGTATTGGTCGGTGGCGCAGTTCCAGCTGGAAATGGAGCGCGCCAAGTCCGCGCTGGTGGGTTTCCAGGCCGGCCGCATCAAGCAAGACGAGTTGTTGCGGCGGCTGGAAGTGGCCAATAGCCGTTTCCACGTGTTTGCCGAACCGGCGCCGGTGCGGGTGCAGATGTTGCTGCGCCAGGTGAAGGGCTTCGACACCCTGGTGGCGGATTACCAGCAATTGTTCAACGACCCCGCCTTCAGCCACCCGGCGCTGGACTCGGCGCCGGCGCTGCTGGAGCGCATCGATCTGCTGCGGCCGCAACTGATGGCCTTCGCCGTGGAGGCGAGGGTGGCCGAGGTCAAGAGCCGCACCGAGCGGCTGGAGGACCTGGACCGCCAGCGCAGCAATGTGCTGTATCTGCAATCGGTGTTGTGGGGCGTGATCTGCGCGGTCATCCTGCTGTTGTCGCGCTACAGCTCGGTCAAGCGTTTGGCCAGCGCCAAACAGGCCTTGCTGGAGAAGGAACAGTCCGCGCATCAGGCCACGGTGGCGATGGAGCTGGACCGCACCACCTTCCTGGCCACGCTGAGCCACGAGATCCGCTCGCCCTTGCAGTCCATGCAGGTGTGCATCGAGCTGCTGGAGCCGGTGGCGGACGGCCAGAAGACCGCGCGCACCGCCTTGCAGCGTTTGAAAACCAGCGTGTCGCATTTGTCGGCCCAGGTGCACGACATCATGGACATCAGCGCCATCCGCAATATGAAGCTGCGGATGAATCCGCAGCCCATGCCCTTGGCCGAGGTGCTGCAAGCCACCATGGACGTGATGCGGCCGCTGGCCGACGCCAAGGGCCTGGCGCTGAACTACCAGGCCGGGCCGCTGCCGGCCAAGGTGGTGCTGGACGAGGTCAGGCTGCGCCAGGTGGTGGGCAATCTGGTGTCCAACGCCATCCGCTACACCGACAGCGGCGCGGTGACGGTCAGCGTGTCCTGCCTGCGCGCCACCGGCCACCATGAACTGGTGCTGCAGGTGCGCGACACCGGCGTGGGCATTCCGCTGGAGTATCAGCAGCGCATTTTCCAGCCCTTCATCCAGGGCAAGCACCGCCGCGCCGGCAGCTGCGGCCTGGGTCTGTCCATCGTCAAGGAGTTGGTCAATCTGTTCGGCGGCTGCATCGAGCTGGACAGCGCCGAGGGCAAGGGCGCCTGCTTCACCGTGCGCCTGCCGGTGCAGGCGCTGGAGTCGGCCGGTCCGCAGTCGGTGCTGATCGTGGACGACGACGCCGACATCCGCGACACCCTGGCCGAGCTGCTGCAGCGCGACGGCTACCAAGTGGCCACCGCGGAGACGGCGGCGCTGGCCGAGCAGGCGCTGGAGCGGGCCGATTTCGACACCGTGCTGCTGGACATGCATCTGGGCGCGGACAGCGGCTATCAGGTGGCGGAACGGGCCTGGAGCGGCCGGCGCGCCGAACAGACCGCCGTCGTCGGCATGAGCGCTTACCCGGAGGCGTTTCAGGATCCGCGCGCCCAGCGTTTCGCCGGCATCCTGGCCAAACCCTTCGACGCCGGCCAGCTGCGGCAGATGCTGGACGTGGTGGCCCGACGCGGCTGAACGCGGCGGCGCATGGCCGGACAGAAAAAAGCCCTGGAGATCCAGGGCTTTTTCATGTCGCTCGGCGGCTGGAGCGGGTCTGCTCAGACTTCCAGATCGTGGGCCGCGGTCACCACATTGGTGATCTGCAGCGCCAGGATGGAGCCCGGCGTGGGCTTGCCGATGTAGTAAACGCCCTGGATGCGCAGCGCCTGCTGCAAGGCGGATTCGTATTCCTCGGCGTGGCCGGTTAGCACGATGATGGGCACGGTGGCCGAGCGCTGGCGTATGGTTTCTATCACTTTCATGCAATCGTCGTCGCCCAGCACCCAGTCCAGCACGAAGGCGTCGAACTCCTCGTGCGGCAGCGCGGCCAGCAGCTCGGACGGGGACTCGTAGGGCAGGGCGAACAGGCCCTGGCGCACCAGCACCGCCGCCAGGATGTCGGCGTCCATATCGTCCAACACCGCCACCAGCAGCCGTTTGTTATTGGCGCGCTTGGGCGGCTGCACCGCCAGATAGGTGACTTCGTGGCCGTTGATGCAGCGGTCGTGGCTGCCCGGATACACGTGCCAGCTGTCACCCTGGCGGCGCGCCAGCAAGAGCGGCGAGATGGAGTCGTCCTGGACCACGTCGCCCAGCTGTATCCAGCAATGGGCTTCCTCGGTGTGGTCGGTCAGGTGGAGGATGGCCGGGATCAGGTCGGCGTCCGGCACCCGCACCGGCCGGCGGTTGTCTTGCGACACCAGCAGCTCGGAGGTGGGCAGGCCCAGGTATTGCGCCAGCTTCTCCAATTGACCCAACTGCCACTGGCTGCTGCCGTTGAGCTTGCGGTAGGTTTGCGACGCGCTCAGGCCCAGCACTTCCTCGATCAGGCTGACCTGTTGCGACTCCGCCAGGCCGCGCTGTTCCAGATGCGTGCGGATATTGGCGTTGATGATTTCAGTGGTTGGCTTGTTCTGTGTCATTTGCATGTCTTTGGAGTAGGGCGACTATCGGGTCGTTCTGATCCGCAGCTTGCCGCCGGCGCGGGCGGAGGGCTGCTGTCTTTCTTCATTATCGGCGGCGGCGAGCGGAGGGCGGATGGCCTTCCGGGCAGGGGCGGGCACGTCGACGCTGGGGTTTCTACTTAGCCGATATTAGTCAGCTTTTGCAAAATTTGCGAAAAATTTTCGCTGAAAATGCAAAAAAGGTTTTCATTTTAAAATTGGGCATACAGATTGAAACCTGTTCCTTGGTACAGATTCGAGCTGTGTTATGCCTGTGGCCTAGTAAGACTTGGCCGGTGAAGGGCGGCTAGGTGTCTGATTTTATTGGGTGGATGGCGGCTTGGGCGGAGGCGGACGGCTTGGGGAAGAGGGTGTTGTAATTTCGCATATCATGCGAAGAGCGTGCGGGCGCGGCGACGCGCGCCCGCGGCGGGCTTGATCGTGGGCGGGCGCTCAGCCCAGGGTGCCGGTCAGGCTGACTTCGCGGGTTTCCGGCACTTCGTTGTAGGACAGCACGTGCAGGCCCGGCGCGAACAAGCGCGCGTAGCGCGCCAGCAGCGGGCGGATCTGCGGCATCACCAGCAGGATGGGCGCGTGGCCCAGCTGTTTCATCTGGTCGCGCACCACCGGCATATTGGCCTGTAGCTGCTGCAGCACGTTGGGGTCGATGGGGAAGCTGTCCAGCTGCGGCTTGCCGGTTTGCTGCGCCTGGCTCAGCGCGCCCAGCAGCAGGTTTTCCAGATCGGCGGACAGATTGAAGGCCTTCATCTCGCCGCGCGGCCCCAGGATGGATTGCACGATCTGGCGTTTCAGCGCGCAGCGCACCTCGGCCGCCAGCATGATGGGGTCCTTGCTGCTTTCGCTGGCGTCCAGCAGGGCGTTGGCGATGGGGCCGATGTCTTTCAGCGACACATTGTCGGTCAGCAGCTGACGGTAGGCCTTGAGCTGCAAGGGCGCCGGCAGCGCCTGGTTCAGCGCGGAGGCGAGCTTGGGCGCCAGCGCCGACAGCCGCTCGTTGATGGCGGCCACGTCGTCGTGGCGGAACAGCTCGGACAAGTGCTCGCGCATCACCTTGTTCAGATGGGTGGCCACCACGCTGGCGCAGTCCACCACCTGATAGCCCAGGCCCAAGGCCTTGCTCTTGTCGTCGGGCAGGATCCAGGTCACCGGCATCGCGTAGGCCGGGTCCACGCCGGGCATGCCGTCCACTTCGCCGTACAGCTCCGGCGAGGGGATGGCCATCAGGCGGTCGGCGTAGACCTCGCCCTCGGCCACGGTGTTGCCGCTGAGCAGGATGGCGTATTGAGAGGGCTTGAGGCGCAGGTCGTCGCGCAGGTTCACAGGCGGCATCAGCACGCCCATGCCCTCGCTCAGGCTCTGGCGCACGCCGCGCACGCGCTTGGCCAGCGGCGCGCCCTGGCTCTTGTCCAGCAGCGACACCAGCTTGTAGCCCAGATTGACGCCCAGCGTGTCCACATAGGGCAGGGCGCCCCATTCCAGTTCGATGTCGGCGTCGCCGGCCAGCGCGCTTTTCGCCAGCGCCGGGTCCGGCTGGTTCGGCAGCACTTGCTGGCGGCGGTGCATCCGCCAGGCGACGAAGCCCAGCAGCAGCGCGAAGCCCAGGAAGGTGGGCCAGGGCATGCCGGGGATGGCGGCCAGCACCAGCATCATGCCGGCGGCGCTCATCAGCACGGTGGGGGAGGCCAGCATCTGCTTGCCCACCTGCTCCTGCATGTCGCCGTCGTCGCTGATGCGGGTGACGATGATGGCGGCGGCCGAGGACAGCAGCAGGGCCGGGATCTGCGCCACCAGACCGTCGCCTATGGTCATCAGCGCGTACTGGCGGAAGGCGTCGCCGGCGGACAGGCCGTGCATCAGCGCGCCGATGGCCACGCCGCCGAAGAGATTGATGATCAGGATCAGGATGCCGGCGATGGCGTCGCCGCGCACGAACTTGGACGCGCCGTCCATCGCGCCGTAGAAATCGGCCTCGGTGGCGATGTCGCGGCGGCGCTGCTGCGCCTGCTCCTGATTGATCAGGCCGGCGTTGAGGTCGGCGTCGATGGCCATCTGCTTGCCGGGCAGCGCGTCCAGGGTGAAGCGGGCGGACACTTCCGAGATCCGTTCCGCGCCCTTGGTCACCACCATGAAGTTGATGATCATCAGGATGACGAAGACCACCATGCCGACGACGAAGTTGCCGCCTATCACCACCTGGCCGAAGGCCTCGATCACCCGGCCGGCGGCGTGGGTGCCCTCATGGCCGTGCAGCAGCACCACCCGGGTGGACGCCACGTTCAGCGACAGCCTGAGCAGGGTGGTGGCCAGGATGATGGTGGGGAAGGCGGAGAAGTCCAGCGGCCGCTTGGCGGAGACGCTGACCAGGATGACGATGATGGCCAGCACGATGTTGAAGGTGAACAGCATGTCCAGCGCCATCGGCGGCAAGGGCAGCATCACCATGGCCAGTATGGCCAGCAAAAACAGCGGGGCGGCGATCTTGTGGCGGCCGATGTCGGCCAGCAGTCGAGTGAAAGCGTTCATGATGCGGTTCTGGGATCGGCCATGTCGCGCGGGATCGGCAAATCGTCCGGCAGCCGCGGCTGGCTACGGCGCGATCCGTTGCGGAAGGCCTTGAGTTGCATGACATAGGTCAGGACTTGCGCCACCGCTCGGTACAGCGGCGCGGGAATCTGTTGGTTGACCTGGGTGGTGTGGTAGACGGCGCGCGCCAGCGGCGGCAGCGGCACGATGTCCACCTGATGCTCTTGAGCCACCTGGCGGATGTAGAGCGCCATCTCGTCCAGGCCCTTGGCGATGATGAAGGGTGCCTCGGCGCGCTCCTCATCGTATTTCAGCGCCACCGCGTAGTGCTCGGGGTTGACGATGACCACGTCGGCGGTGGGCACCGCCTTGCGCACGCCGCGCTGGGCCATCTGCATCTGGATCTGGCGGATGCGCTGCTTGATCTCCGGCCGGCCCTCGGTGCTCTTGTACTCTTCCTTGATTTCCTGCTTGCTCATTTTCTGCTGCTTCATGAACAGCAGGATTTGCAGCGGCAGGTCGATCAGCGCGAACAGCATGAACACCGCGGTCAGGGTCAGCAGCGCGTTGATCAACAGCTCGGCGCTGCCGGCGAGAGCGGTGGCGAAGGGCGCGCCTTGCAAGGCGAAGAAGTCTTCCAGCGCGCTCTGGCTCAGCCGGTACAGCACCCAGCCCAGCAACAGCGCCTTGGCGATGGATTTACCGATCTCGCTGGCGTGCCGTGCCGAGGCGATGCGGCCGAAGTGGGCCAGCGGATTGAAGCGCTCCAGCTTGGGCTGCAGATGGTTGAGGCTGAACACCCAGCCGCCGGGATAGAGCGAAACCACGATCATGCACAGCGGAATCACCGCCAGCGGCAGCACCATCTTGACCAGCAGCAGCAAGGTGCCGGCGAACAGCTTGGACCAGCTGTTGTCCAGCGCGCCGCTGCCGGAGAGCGGGGCGAAGGCCAGCGCGAACAATTCCCGGAATTCGTCCAGCCACTGCGGCATCAGCCAGAAAGCCAGTTTCAGCGCCAACAACAGGCCCAGCGCGGCGGCCAGATCGCGCGAGCGCGGCACCTGGCCTTGCTTGCGCGCCTGCCGCAGCTTGTGCGGCGTGGCCTTTTCGGTTTTGTCGCCGCCGCGCCCCTCAGCCATGGCCGGCCCTCAGCATGCCGTCCAGCAGGCGCAGCATCTGTTCGTTCAGGTTCAGGTATTGCTGGGGGATGAAGCGCGCCACCAGGCCCAGCGTGCCCAGGCCGAACAGAGTAATCAGCGGGAAGCCCAGCGAGAACAGGTTCAGCGACGGTGCCACCCGGTTGATCATGCCCACGCCGGCCTGCACCACGAAGGTGGCGAACACCGCCGGCAGCGCCAGCAGCATGGCGGCGGACAAGACCCAGGCCACGCCGCCGGCCAGCATGGACAGCGAGGCGGCCGGCACGCCGCCGCCCACCGGCCAGGCCTGGAAGCTGGCGTAAACCACCTGGATCAGCAGCAAATGGCCGTCCAGCGAGAAGAAGATCATGGCGCCCAGCAGGTAGAGCAGGCTGGACACCACGTCGGAAGAATTGCCGTTGCCGGGGTCGTTCATCACCGCCATGGACAGCGCCATCTGCGAGGACACCAGGAAGCCGAGCACGGCCAGCACCGCCAGCACCAGCTGAAAGGCGAGGCCGAAGACGAGGCCGATCACCGCCTGCTCGATGCTGGCGGCGACGCCGGCCAGAGAGAACAGGTCCAGCTTGGGCAGCGGCAGGGTGGCCGGCAGCGTGGCGGCGGACAGCGCCAGCGCCAGGCCGATGCGCACCCGCACCGGCACCATGCCCTCGCCGATGAAGGGCGCCACGCTGAAGGCGGCCATCAGCCGGCAGAACGGCCACCAGAAGGCCGGGATCAGGTCCAGCAGCTGGGCGTAGAGGCCGGTCACGGCTATCCGACCAGACTGGCGGCGCGCTGGAACATCGCCACGCAGAAATCCATCAGGAAGCCGGTGATCCAGTGGCCGGCGATGGCGATGGTGAGCAAGGTCACCAGCAACCGCGGCAGGAAGGACAGCGTCTGCTCGTTGATCTGGGTGGCGGCCTGGATCAGGCTGACGATGACGCCGACGATCAGGCTGGGCAGGATCAGCAACACCACCAGGGTGACGACGACGCGCAGGCTGTCGTTGACGATGTCGACGGCGATGTCGGGAGTCAGCATGGGAAGTCCATTCTCAAGAGCGCGGTCAATAAGCCTGTATCGAGGTGACCAGGGTGTTCACCGTCAGCGACCAGCCGTCCACCAGCACGAACAGCAGCAGCTTGAGCGGCAGCGAAATCACCAGCGGCGACAGCATCATCATGCCCATCGCCATCAGCACGCTGGACACCACCAGGTCTATCACCAGAAAGGGGATGAACAGCATGCAGCCGATCTGGAACGCGGTCTTCAACTCCGACAGCACGAAGGCGGCCAGCTTGACCGCGAAGGCGTGGTCCTGCGGATTGCTGATCTTTTCCTCGCCGGACAGCCTGGCGATCTGCGCCAGCGCGGTCTTGCTGGTTTGCGCCAGCATGAAGCGGCTGATCGGCTTCTGCGCGATCTCCAGCGCCTGCTGCATGGTGATCTTGTCCTGATCGAAGGGCTGCAAGGCATGGTTCCACACCTCCAGGCCCACCGGCCGCATCACCAGCAGGGTCAGGATCAAGGACACGCCGGTGACGATGCGGTTGGGCAGGCCCTGCTGCAGGCCCAGCGCCTGGCGCAGCAGGGACAGCACGATGATGAAGCGGGTGAAGCTGGTCATCATCAGCACCAGCACGGGCAAGAGCCCGAGCAAGGTCATCAGGATCAGGATCTGAGTCTTGATGGTGAAATCCACCGGCGTGCCGCCGGCGTTGGCCGACAGCAGCTTTAGCGGCTCGGCCTGACAGGCGGCGGCCAGCGCCCAAAGCCCCGCGGCGATGAGGCCGGGTCGCAGCAGGGGGCGCAGCTTCTTCAAGAGTCCCATCAGGCCAGGCTGTCCAGTTCCAGATCGTTCAGCTCCACCACCCGCAGGCCGTAGTTCTCGCCGGCCACCACCACTTCGCCGCGGCCAATCACCGTGCCGTTGACCTTGATGTCCAGCGGTTCGCCGGCCAGCTTGTCCAGCTCCACCACCGAGCCGTTTTCGATATTGACCAGATCGGCCAGCGAGATGTCGGCGCCGCCCACTTCCAGCGTCAGCCGGACCGGGATCTTGCGTAGGAACTGGGTCATGTCGCGTTGCGGCCGGCGCGCCGCGGCGTCGTCCGCCGGCTTGGCGTCCGCGTCGTTCTGACCGTCCAGGCCGTCCAGCACGCCGCCCAGGTCGAAATCGTCGTTCAAGTCCATGCTAATCCTTGCTTGTTCTGTGTGTGTAGAGTCATTCGCTGGCGACAAAGCCGGTCAGGCACAGCTTGCCGTGCTGCTCGGCCACTTCGGCGTCGAACAGCCGCGAAGCGCCGACCAGCACTTCGCTCCTGGCCTGCAGCGTCACCGGCAGCACGCTGCCGGGGCGCAGGTCCATGATGTCGCCCAGCGCCATTTCGCGGTCCAGCAGCCGCGCTTGCAGCCGCACCCGCAGCCGCTCGCGGAAGGTGTCCGCCGGCGCGGCCTGGGCGTCGGCGCTGTCGCGGCGGCCGGACAGGTTTTTCAGCAGCCGTTCGAAGCAGGCGGCGTCCAGTTGCAGGCGCAGCGCGCCGACGGCGTGCTCGCCGTCGCCGATGTCCAGGCGTATCTCCCAGACCCCGGTGCCGGGCGGCACGAAGGGCAGCGGCGCGCAGTCGGCCGGGCCGGGCGGCAGGCCGCCGGCTTGGCGGTCCAGGCGCAAAACGCATTGCAGCAGCCGCGGCAGCAGCCGTTCCGCCAGGCTGCGCGCCAGCCGGCGTTCGGTTTCGGTTTCCGCCGGCGCGGCGGCGTCGGCGTCCGGCTGCGCCGTCGGCGCGCCGAAGCGGTAATCCAGCAAGCGCAGCAGCAGCGGCCGTTCGATATGGCTGCCCAGCTGGCAGCCGTCCAGCGCGTGCCACAGCCAGCGGCGCTCGTCGGCGGCCGGTTGCGCCTGTTCCAGCGCGCGGATGTGGAAACGCGCGTGGTAGCGGCGGTTCAATTCTTGCTGCAGGAAATCCGCCAGCTCTTCTTGCAGGGCTTTGCCGAAGACGGGCAGCAGATGGAACGGCCGTCCCAGCGTGCGCAGGTCGAGAGCCGGCAATTGGGCGCCGTCATGCTGCGAAATGATTCTGGCTCTTGGCATCTCGATTCTCGGTGAAGGCGTGGGCTTGGCGCCGCCGGCGCGCCCGGCCGGCGCGCGCGGGCGACGGCAGGGGCGCGGCGCTTAAACCGCGGCGTCCTGGTGTTCATCAAGGCCGGCCCGCCCTCTGCGGCGCTGGAGGCGAACTGTACTAGAAGGTACTAAATTCGCGGCTCGCGGACGGAGGCAAACGGCAGGCTAAACCTTATGGAGTGTGCATCTTACTGGCTGCCGCCGTTGGGTAAAGGGGGAAAATTCACGTCAGAGTTTGTGAAAATTCACGGCTGTTGGTTTAAGCATAAAGTTTAAAATCGCCGCTCGTATCCTGGCGTCAGGATGATGGCATGGTTACAAGTCCTCATCTCGGGGCTGCCGCTTCGATACGCTCGCCGCCGCGCGGCGGGCCGCAGACGTGAAACCGGCCTTGATTGGCCACTCAATAATAACGGGCACCGCCCGACAAGGATTTCCGATGGCGACCAACCTGGGTTTGATGATTCATGCCGACCGCAAGCAAATGCTCGGCGAAATGGCCGGGATGGCGCGCGGCGCGCCGATTGCGCCGCCGCAACACAGCGAAGAGCCGGCCTCCGCCGCCAGCTTCTCCGACGCCATGGGCGCCGCCGTCCGCGATGTGGACGCGCAGAACCGCGCCGCCTCCGAAAAAATGGCCGATGTGGACAGCGGCAAGAGCGACGACCTGGTCGGCGCCATGCTGATGAGCCAGGAAGCCAGCCTGTCGTTCTCCATGCTGATGCAAGTGCGCAATAAGGTGGTGGGCGCCGTGGACGACTTGATCAAGATGCAGCTGTAAGCCGCGAGGACCATGCCCGTGTTGAATCGTTTCCGCAGCGGCGTCGCGGCCGTGCAAACCCGTCTGGGCGGCCGTTGGCCCGTTTCCGGACCCTCTCTGCGCCTGGCGCTGCCCATCGTCGCGCTGGCCATCGGCCTCACCGTGATGATCAGCCTGTGGCTGTGGCGCGACGACGCCAGCTACAAGCCGGTGTTCGGCGCCCAGGAAAAAGTGGTGGCCGCCGACATGATGGCGGTGCTGGACGCCGAGAAAATCCCCTATCGCATCCATCCGCAAACCGGCCAGGTGCTGGTGCCGGACAGCCAGCTGGGCCGCGTGCGCATGCAGCTGGCGGCCAAGGGCGTGGTGGCGCAGCTGCCGTCCGGCCTGGAGCTGCTGGACAAGAACGACCCGCTGGGCGTCAGCCAGTTCGTCCAGGACGTGCGCTTCCGCCGCGGCCTGGAGGGCGAGCTGGTGCAAAGCATTCTGGCGCTGGAGCCGGTGTCCGCCGCGCGCGTGCATCTGTCGCTGCCGCGCGCCACGTCTTTTGTCGGCGCCGTCAACGACAAGGGCTCCGCCTCGGTGGTGGTCACCCTCAAGCCCGGCCAGCAACTGAGCAACGAGCAAGTGGCCGCGGTGATCAAGCTGGTGGCCGGCAGCGTGTCCACGCTGTCGCCGTCCCAGGTCACCCTGGTGGACCAGGCCGGCAATCTGCTGTCCTCGCGCGTGGATCTGAGCGACGACGGGGTGCTGGGCGGCAATGAGAGCGACGCCGCGCGCCGCTTCCGCGAGGAAGCGCTGCAAAACGTCCGCGATCTGCTGACCCCGGTGCTGGGCAAGGACAATTTCAAGGTCAGCGTCACCGCCGACGTGGACAACGACCGCGTCGAGGAAACCCGCGAGAAATACGGCGAGGCGCCCAAGGTCACCAACGAGGCCTCGCGCGAGGAAACCTCCACCGAGAAAATGGCGCTGGGCGTGCCCGGCTCGCTGAGCAACCGCCCGGTCAACACCGACGCCTCCGGCCCGGCCTCGGAAAAAGCCGGCAACAGCAAGAACGCCGTCACCCGCCAATACGCCTACGACCGCAGCGTCACCCAGATCAAGAAGGCGCGCGGCACGCTGCGCCGCCTCAGCGTGGCCGTGGTGCTGAACCAGGCCGCCGCGCCGGCCAAGGGCGGCTGGAAGCCGGCCGAACTGGCCAATGTCGACAAGGTGCTGCGCAACGGCCTGGGCATACACGCCGAGCGCGGCGACACCCTGGCTGTGTCCACGCTCAACTTCTCCGCGCTGTCCGAGCCGGAACCGATCTGGATGCAGCAGGACACCTGGTTCGAAGCCGCGCGCTGGGCCGTTTACGCCTTCGGCCTGCTGCTGGCCTACCTGCTGCTGGCGCGTCCGCTGCTGAAGATGCTGCGTCAGCTGACCGACCGCCAGCTGCGCGAATACCAGCAGCCGGAAGCGCTGGAACTGAAACCCGATCCGCTGATGGACGGCGCCGACCTGCGCGCCGCGCGCCAGGCGCAGCTGTCCTCCGCGCCGCAGCCGGCGGCCTTGGCCGCGGCCGGCGCCGGCGCCAGCCCGGTGGTGCCGCTGCTGGAAAACTACGATCTGCCGCCGGCCGGCTCCAGCGTCGACGTCTTGGTCGACCATCTGAAAGGCCTGGCCGCCAAAGAGCCGGAACGCGTCGCCGAAGTCGTCAAACAATGGGTGCAGAAAAATGGACGAAACCAATAACGCCGTAGCGCCGGCCCTGCCGCCGGCCGCCGCCGCGCCCGCCGCCGAAGCGATGAACACCATCGAGCAGGCCGCCGTGCTCTTGCTGTGCATGGGCGAGGAGCCCGCCGCCGCCGTGCTGCGCTGCCTGAGCCGCGAAGAACTGCTGCAAGTGACCCAGGCGATGTCCGGCATGAGCGGCATCAAGGTGGACGCGGTCAAGACCACGATTCAGAAATTCTTCGACGAATACCGCGAGCAGAGCGGGGTGCACGGCGCCAGCCGCGCCTTCCTCAAGCGCTCGCTGGATCTGGCGCTGGGCAGCGACATCGCCAACAGCGTGCTGGACACCATCTACGGCGACGCCATCCGTCCCAAGATGGCGCGGCTGCAATGGGTGTCGCCGCAATGGCTGGCGGACCGCATCGCCGGCGAACACGTGCGCATGCAGGCGGTGTTCCTCGCCTTCCTGCCGCCGGCCTTGGCCGGCCAGGTGGTGGACGCGCTGCCGGCGGACAGCCGCGACAGCGTGCTGGTCAACGTGGCCCGGCTCAAGGACGTGGACCGCGAACTCCTGGAAGAGCTGGAAGAACTGGTCAACCGCTGTCTGGAAAGCCTGCACACCCAGAGCACCGCGGTGGAAGGCATGCAGCAGACCGCCGACATCCTCAACCGCCTGCCGGGCGACCGCCAGCGCATGATGGAACTGCTGCGCGCCCACGATCCGGACATCGTCGAGGAAATCGAAACCCGCATGTACGACTTCTTCATCCTGTCGCGTCAGACCGAGGCCGTGCTGATGCGCATCAGCGAAGACATTCCGCTGGAGCAATGGGCGATCGCGCTCAAGGGCGCGGAGCCGGCGGTGCGCGAGGCCATCGTCCAGACCATGCCGCGCCGTCAGGCGCAAAACTTCGACGCCATGATGCGCCGCTCCGGCCCGGTGCCGCTGAGCCGCGTGGAAGAAGTGCGCGCCGACATCATGGCTCAGGTCAAACAGCTGGCCCAGGCCGGCGAAATCGACCTGCAGCTGTTCCCAGAGGAAGTGGTCGAGTGAAGGCCTGGCGCCCCTTCCGCTTCCCGCCGCTGATCCACAGCGCGCTGGACCTGCCGCTGAACGCGCAGGACTCCGCCCAGATCCAGGCCTCCGCCGCCGACGGCTTCCGTCAGGGCATGGACGCCGGTTACAACGAAGGCCTGGCCAGCGGGGAAGCCGCCGGCCGCGAGGCCGGCTACGCCGCGGGCCTGGAGCAGGGCCGCCAGGAAGGGCAGGCGGCCGCGCGCCGCGAAGCCCTGGCCGAGCTGGCCGACCTGGGCCGGCCGCTGGAGGCCGCGCTGGCCGAACTGCGCCGCGTCAGCGAGGAATACCAGGCGGCGATGCGCGACGAGGTGGTGGAACTGGTGGCCAAGGTGGCGCGCCAGGTCATCCGCTGCGAATTGGCGCTCAAGCCGGTGCAGATCCTGGACCTGGTGGACGAAACCCTGGCCGCCTTGCCGCCGGGCCAATACCAGCAGGACGAGGTGGAAATCCTGCTCAACGCCGAGGAATGTCAGCGTATTCGAGAGCTGGCGCCGGAGCGCGCCGCGCGCTGGCGCCTGGTGGCCGACGCGCAGCTGCCGCACGGCGAATGCCGGATCCGCACGCCGGAGTCCGAGGCCGACGCCGGCTGCCAGCAGCGGCTGGAGGCCTGCATCGCCACCGTGCGCGAACAACTGCAACACGACGCCGACGAGCCGGCGGCGGCCGAGGCGGAGGCTTAAGCCATGCTGCGCCAGGCGTTGGGACGGCTGGAACTGCCCGAGGTGCCGGTGGCCACCGTCAGCGGCCGTCTGGTGGGCGCGTCCGGCCTGCTGCTGGAAAGCGTGGGCTGTCCGCTGGAAACCGGCCAGCGCTGCGTGATCGAAACCACCGGCGGCGGCTGGCTGCAAGCCCAGGTGGTGGGCTTCAAGCGCGAAGTCTCCTACCTGATGCCGTTCAAGAAGCCGGTGGGCCTGACCACCGGCGCGCGGGTGCTGCCCGCCGCCGACGGCGGCGGCCTGATGATAGGCCCGTCCTGGCTGGGCCGCATCGTCAACGGCCTGGGCGAGCCGCTGGACGGCCTGGGCCGTCTTGGCGGCGAACAGCCGCTGGCCGCCCACCCGCCGCAAGTCAATCCCTTGAAAAAACAGCCGGTGTCCGCGCCGCTGGACGTGGGCGTGCGCGCGATCAACAGTCTGCTCACCATAGGCCGCGGCCAGCGCGTCGGCCTGTTCGCCGGTTCCGGCGTCGGCAAAAGCGTGTTGCTGGGCATGATCACCCGCCACACCGAGGCCGACGTGGTGGTGGTGGGCCTGATCGGCGAGCGCGGCCGCGAAGTGCGGGAGTTCGTCGAGCACTCGCTGGGCGAAGCCGGCCTGGCCAAGGCGGTGCTGGTGGTGGCGCCGGCCGACGAATCGCCGCTGATGCGGCTGAAGGCCACCGAACTGACTCACACCATCGCCGCCCATTTCCGCGACCAGGGCCGCAATGTGCTGCTGCTGGTGGATTCGCTGACCCGCTACGCGATGGCTCAGCGCGAAGTGGCGCTGGCACTGGGCGAACCGCCGGCCACCCGCGGTTATCCGCCGTCGGTGTTCGGCCTCTTGCCCTCGCTGGCGGAGAGCGCGGGCAACGGCGAGGGCGGCGCCGGCAGCATGAGCGCCATCTACACCGTGCTGGCCGAAGGCGATGATCAGCAAGACCCGGTGGTGGACACCGCGCGCGCCATCCTGGACGGCCACATCGTGCTGTCGCGGGAACTGGCCGAGCGCGGCCATTATCCGGCCATCGACATCGGCCGCTCGGTCAGCCGCTGCATGAGCCAGCTGACCGCGGCGGAACACGCAGAGGCGGCGCGCGGCGCGCGCGGCGCCTGGTCCCGTTACCAGGAAGTGCGCAGCCTGATCCCGCTGGGCGGCTATGTCGCCGGCGCCGACGCGGACACCGACCGCGCGGTGCGGCTGATGCCCAGGCTGGAAGCCTTTTTGCGCCAGGGCGCGGCCGAGGCCGCGAGCTATGAAGACAGTCGCAACGGTTTGATGGAGATGATCGCGACATGAACCAGCCCGAAGACGTGCGCCGCCTGGGCCTGATGGTCCAATTGCGGCAGCAGGACGTGGACCGCTTGCAAAGCGAGGTGGAAGGCAAGCGCCAGCTGCAGGAACGCTACCGCCGCAACATCCTGCGCATGGGCGAGCTCTGCGGCCAGAGCGGCGCCAGCGCCGACGCCGGCCACCCGGCTTTGGCGCGCAACTGCGCCGACTACAAGGGCGCGCTGCTGGGCCTGATGGCCTCGCAGCAGCAGGATCTGCAATTGGCCGAGGCGGACGCCGCGGTCAGCCAGCGCGCGCTGCTGCAAGCCAGCCTGCGCCGCGAAGTGATGGTCCAGGTGCGCGACCAGGCGGCGGAAAGCCTGCTGCGCCTGCGGCTGAAGAAAGAACAGAAGCAAACCGACGAACTGGCCGGGCAAGCCTGGCTGCGCGGAGCGTGATTATTCACGGCGGCTCAAGAAAAGCCGGCCGGCGGTCGCAAGGGATAGTCATTAGCGTCGATCTCAATACCGGCGATCTCATCTCGGCGCGCCGACCGCGCTCCGGCCCGCGTACAGCGAAAGGATTCTAAATGGCTATCGATTTCAGCAAGACCCCGCCCTCGGCGCTGGCCCAGAACGCCGCCAGCCTGTATCTGCAAGACGCCCAGAACCAGCTGGACAATCAGAGCAAGGCGGCGCAGGCGCGCGGCGACGCGCTGAACAAGCTGCAAAAGGCCTTGCAAGACTACCGCAGCGCGCTGAGCGGCATCACCACCAAGAAGAGCCTGGTGGCGATGAGCGCCAGCATCAGCCAGGAAGGCTTCGGCAGCGTCAGCGCCAAGGGCAACGCTCAGCCGGGCAACTACTCGCTGTTCATCGAACAAGTGGCCACCGCCCATCAGCTGTCCTTCGGCAGCCTGTCCGGCGCCAAGGCCCAGGCCGGCGACAAGATCACCATCCGCCAGGGCAGCGACAGCTTTGAAGTGGACCTCAGCAGCGCGGACCGCGACGGCGATGGCAATCTGTCTCCGTCGGAGCTGGCTTTGGCCATCAACCGCGCCAGCGGCAACAGCGGCAAGGTCAACGCCATGGTGTTGAACAACGGCGGCGCCAGCCAGCTGGTGATGTCCTCCGGCAAGACCGGCGAGAGCGGCGTCGTCACGCTGGACCTGAGCCAGGTCAGCGACGCCGGCCTGAAGAGCGGCCTCGCCAGCCCCAAGGAGCTGACCAAGGGGCAGGACGCCATCGTCTGGCTGGGCAATAAAGACACCGGCGTGCAGATGAAGCAGGCGTCCAACACCTTTGACAGCATTGACGGGGTCAACCTGACCATCAGCAAGGCGATGAAAACCGGCGACACCCCGCTGCAATTGTCGGTGTCGCGCAACGAGGCCGACACCGTCGGCAATGTGCAAGGCTTCGTCGACAGCTACAACAAGCTGGCCAGCGCCATCTCCGATCTGTCCGCTCCGGGCAAGGAAGGCAAGACCGGCGGCCCCTTCGCCAGCGACTCCGGCATCCGCAGCCTGAAAGACGGCATCAACGGCCTGCTGCGTCAGGAATACGACGGCATCACCTTGAACCAGCTGGGCATCAAGGCCAACCGCGACGGCACCCTGAGCCTGGACAGCAAGAAGCTGAACGACACCCTGAAGGACAAGCCGGACGCGCTGGACCGTTTCGTCAATGGCGACAACAAGAACGGCGTGGTCAAGCAAAGCAGCGACTACCTGGACAAATGGCTGAACGGCAGCAGTGGCCTGCTCAAGCTGCGCAAGGATTCCGAATCCCGCATCCAGAAAGATCTGGATAGCCGCCAGCTGCGGCTGAAGACCCAGTACGACCAGAGCTATAAGCGCTACCTGACGCAGTTCACCCAGCTGCAGAAGATGCAGGAAGACATGCAGAAGACTCTGGGCATGCTGTCCTTCTGAATCCAGCCCGGGTTTGCTTGGCCGCACAGAATTCGGCGGGAGGGACCCCCTCCCGCCTATTGAATTAGAACAGGAGCACGACAACGTGGAATACGACGCCTACCGCAGCTATCACGCGGTCAATCTGGAAGCGCAGACCCACGCCGCCTCGCCGGTGCAATTGGTGCTGGTGCTGTTCGACGGCCTGCTGGAAGAAATGGCGCGCGCGCGCGGCCATCTGGAAAACCAGCGCTACGAGCAAAAGGGCGAGAGCATCAGCAAGTGCATCAACATCCTCAACGGCCTGTCCAGCGCGCTGGACTTCGATTCCGGCGGCGAGGTGGTCACCAATCTGGCGCGGCTTTACGACTACTGCGCCTACCGGCTCTACCACGCCAGCGTCAATCTGGACGTGGCGGCGCTGGACGAGGCGGAACAGCTGCTGATCAAGCTCAAGGGCGGCTGGATAGGCGTGCGGGACCAGCATGAAGCCGCCTGATCCGGCCGCGCTGGAAGCCGCCATCCGCCGCGCCTGCGCCGAGCGCGACTGGGAGCGCCTGGCCGCGCTGGACCAACTCTTGGCCGAGCTGCTGCGCACCCAGCCTCAGGCGCTGGACGCCGCCGCGCGCGCCGCTCTGCGCGCCGCCTACCGCGACGCGCTGGAAGTCTGCCGCGCCGACTCCGCGGAACTACAAGACAAAATCGCCGCGCTGAGCCATCAGCGCGACGCGCAAATCGCCTACGCCGAAGTCAGCGACTGGAATCAAGCATGAACGTATCCTTGCCCCCCAATCTTCTCGCCGGCGGCGCGTCAACGCCCGCCGACGCCGCGCCGGCCGATCCCCTGCTGGACCCGAACGCGGCGGCGCCGGCGTCCGGCGGCGACTTCGCCAGCGCCTTGCTGGCCAGCCTGATGGACGGGCAGAACCCCGCGCCGGCGGCGGACGCAGACGCAGACGCCGAGGCCCCCGCGGGCGACGAGGCCAAGGCCGGAACGCCGGCGGCGCAGCCGCTCGCCCTGGCCGCGCCGCCGTTGCCGGCGACGCCGGCCATGCCGCAGCCGCTGGCTCCGACGCCGCAGGCCGGAGCGCCGGCGCAAGCCGGCGTGGACGCGGCCGCGCTTGTCGTCAGCGCCGCGACGCCGCGCCGGAGCGCCGAGGCGGCGCTGCCGGCGGACGCGCTGTCCGCCGCGCTCAACACCCTGGCGCCGTTGCCGGCCAAGCCGGCCGCGGCCGGCGAGGCTCAGGCCGGCCGCGAAACGCCGGCGCCGGCGCAAGCCGCCGCGCCCTTATTGGCCGCCATCGCGCCGCAGCCGCAGGACAAGGCCGGCGCGCCGCTGCCGGAATGGGCGCCGATCAAGCTGCCCGCGGAACAAGCGGCCAAATGGGGCGACAAGCTCAGCGCCGCGCTGGGCGAGCGCCTGCAAGTGCAAAGCAGCCACGGCATGGACCGCGCGCTGATCCGGCTGGACCCGCCCTCGCTGGGCTCGCTGGAAATCTCCATCCGCCACGAAGCCGGCGCGCTGCAAGTGCAGTTGACCGCCTCGCACGGCGAAGTGGTGCGCCAGTTGCAAGCCATCGGCGACGCGCTGCGCCAGGACCTGTCCAACCGCCAATACACCCAGGTGGCGGTGGAGGTGCGCGAAGGCGCGCCGGGGCAGGGCGGCCAGCAGCGTCAGGAACGCCAGGGGCAACAGCAGCCGCAACGCGCGCCGGGACGGGCGCTGGCGGAAGCGGGGCAGGGTGATGGACAAGGCTTCTGGCTGGGCCAGGGCTGAGCAGCGGAAGCACAAGAATGAATCGAAACATCGTAGTGATTTTGATCGTGGCCATCGTGACGGCGCTGGCCGCAGGCGGCGGCGCCTGGTGGTGGCTGAGTTCGCGCGCGCCGCAGGCCGCGGAAGCGCCCAAGCCGGCGGCGGCGCTGGACGCGCGCTTCGTCAGCATGGACAAGGTGATCGTGATGCTGCGCGGCGGGGAATCCGCCACCCGCTTCATGGCGGTGGACCTGGTGTTCCGCAGCAATGAAAAGCAGGAGGCCGAGGTCAAGTCCCAGCTGCCCTTCCTGAAGAGCATCGCCGTGCGCGCGCTGTCGGAGCTGCCGGCGGACAAGGCGCTGACGATGAGCATAGACGACTACCAGCGTTTGCTGGCCAAGGCCTATGCCGGCGGTTTTCTGCGCGAGCGACGCGACGCGCCGTTCAGCGAGGTGATGGTCAGCAAATTGATCATCGAGTAAGCCGCCATGTACGCCAGTTACGCCGAAGCCCCGGCCAGCGCCGGCGGCGAAGCCGAGGCGCTGCGTCAGTATGCTCATCTGGTCAAGCGGGTGGCACGCCAGCTCTCGTCTCAGGCCGGCGGCGTGTTCGACCGCGAAGACATGGAGCAGGTGGGGCTGATGGCCTTGCTGGAAAGCCTGCGTCGCTACGGCGAGCCGGACGACAAGTTCGCCGGCTTCGCCATTTTGCGCATTCGCGGCGCCATCCTGGACGAATTGCGCCGGCTGGACTGGCGGCCGCGCTCGGTGCGCCAGGAAGCCCACCGCGTGCGCGACGGCCTGCGCCTGCTCAGCCGCAAGCTGGGGCGCGAACCCAGCGAAGCCGAGGCGATGCAGCTGCTGGGCCTCAGCGCCGAGGCCTATCAGGAGGCGCTGCTGGCCGACAACGCGGAAGCGCTGTCCAGCTTCGACGAACTGATGGCCCAGGGCCTGGAGCCGGCGGCGGAAGACAATCCGGAACAGCGGCTGGCGCTGAAAAGCGCCTTGACCGTGGCCTTGCAGGCGCTGAACCCGCGCGAACAGCAAGTGATCCAGCTGTATTACGAATTTGAACTGAGTCTCAAGGAGATCGCGGCGGTGCTGGCGCTGACCGAAGCGCGCGTCTGCCAGATCAACAAGAGCGCTCTCAAAAAAATGCAGGCCTGCCTACAAGCGGCCTGAGCCCGAGGAAAGAAAACATGCAGCAATTATTCGGCATTCTGATCGTGCTGGTTTGTGTCTTTGGCGGCTTCATGCTGCATGGCGGCATCCTGTCCGTGATCTGGCAGCCGGTGGAGCTGCTGATCATCTGCGGCGCCGCCGTCGGCGCCATCGTGCTGGGCAACCCGCAGCACGTGCTGACGGAAATGGGCGGCCAGATCAAGCGCGTCGGCATGCGCAAGAAGTACGACGCGGAATTTCAGCGCCAGCTGCTGCTGCTGATGTACGAACTGCTGATCACCGCCAGCCAGGGCCTGAAGGCGCTGGACGAACACGTGGAGGCCCCGCGTCAGAGCGCCTTGTTCAACCGCTACCCGCTGGTGCTGGAAGAACCCAAGCTGCTGGCCTTCATCGTCGATAACTTCCGCCTGATGGCCATGGGCAAGATCAGCGCCCATGAACTGGAGGGCGTGCTGGACCAGGAGTTGGACGCCATTCACGAAGAATTGAACCAGCCGTCCAAATCGCTGCACAAGATCGCCGAGGCGATGCCGGGCTTCGGCATTCTGGCCGCGGTGCTGGGCATCGTGATGGCGATGAACAGCGTCAGCCAGGGCGCCACCGCCGGCGAGATCAGCGAGAAAGTGGCCGCCGCCATGGTGGGCACCTTCATCGGCATCTTCTTCTGCTACGGCGTGCTGGACCCGCTGTCCAATATGATGCACCAGCTGGTCAAGCAGGAGCTGTCCAACTACGAATCAGTGAAAGTGGTGTTGACCACCCATGTGTCCGGCAAGCCGCCGCTGCTGGCCATCGACGCCGGCCGCCGCCTGGTGCAGCTGAACACCAAGCCCAGCTTCTCCCAGCTGGAAACCTGGATCAACGCGCTGGAAGGCGTGAACTGAGCGGATGGCCGGCATGGCGAATAAACCCAATCGCGAGCATGAAGCCGCGGTGATCAAGAAGGTGTCGCGCCGTCAGGATTCCGAAGGGCACGGCGGCGCGTGGAAAGTGGCGTTCGCCGACTTCGTGCTGGCGCTGATGTGCTTGTTCCTGGTGCTATGGGTGCTGGCCGCGCGCGACCAGGAAAACCTGCAGCAATTGCTGACCGCCGGCGGCGGCAGCCCGCTGAAGGCCGGCGGCTCGCGCAGCATCGAGCATACCGGCACCCCGCCGGGCAGCCTGATCCCGCGCGATCCGATTCCGGGTCAGCCCACCACCACCACCAAGGCCGACTCCCTGCTGCAGGAGAGCAACAAGGTGGCCAAGAAAACCTTCGACGGACAGGGCCAGCGCAGCCTGGACAGCGTGGCGGATCTGGAAAAGCTGGCCGGCCTGCTGGCCAAGATGAGCCGCGACGCCGGCCTGGCCAGCAATCTGCAGACCGTGGTCACGCCTTACGGCTTGCGGGTGATGCTGCACGACACCGACAACCAGGGCATGTTCGAGCGCGGCAGCGCCATCGTCGAGCCGCGCTTCAAGCGGCTATTGCACGATATGGGCGAGATGTTCGGCCATATCGACAATCAATTGCTGATTGTCGGACACACGGACGCCGCGCAATACCGGACCGCCGGCTTCGGTTCGTTTTCGAACTGGGGCCTGTCCAGCAACCGCGCGATGGCGGCGCGGCTGCATCTGCTGGAAGGCGGCATGAACGCCGCCGGCATTTTGCAAGTGGTGGGCATGGCGGACCGGGCGCCGCTGGACGCCGAGCACCCGCTGGCCGCCTACAACCGCCGCATCGAGCTCTTGGTGATGACCAGCAAGCAGGCGCAGGCGGTGGTGGCCATGTTCGGACCGCCGGGACAGAGCGGCAATCGCGAGACCAGTGTTGTAAGTTCGCCACTACAGAAATCCGATCTGGATAGCGCGCTGCAAGATGGCCTAACTCCCCGCTGAACTTTTATTTTTTTGGGTTCAAAACAAAAGCCTGATTCGTTTCAGGCTTTTTTTATGTGTGTTTTTTCACACTTTTGTTAACCGCTAATATTATAATCCGCACCTGATTAATAAAAATCCGAGCGAAAGACTCGGATGATGTTGACAAAAAAAGACGCCAAAAGGCGGCAAACATCTGCGGGAAAGTCGATTCAATCGCAAGACTATCGGGGACGACGTGGTCATGAATGAAAACCACAATATCAAAGCCTTGTTAAGAGGCACACATCTGTTCGGACATCTGGACAACGACAAACTGGACAAAGCGCTGGAACTGGCCGAAAGCCGCCGCCTGAACAAGGGCGAGGTGCTGTACAACGAGGGCGATAGCGCCAACGAGGTCTATCTGCTGGCCAGCGGTTGCATGCAAGTCTTTGTTTCGGATGGACTCAGCAAGAAATACATTCTGCAAATCTGCGCTTCCGGGGAGCTGATCGGCATGGTCGGCTTCATCGACAGCGGCGAGCGCAGCTCCAATTGCGCGGCGGACGAGGACAGCCACCTGCTGGTGTTCAGCCGCGACAGCCTGATGCAGTTGTTCGATACCGAAGACGGCCTGCCGCACAGCCCGGAGGCCCGCACCCGCATCATGTGCCATCTGGTGCAAGTGGTGCGCCGCATGTCCACCAAGGCCAAGAACCTGGCGCTGATGGACGTGTACGGCCGCGTGCGCATCCTGATCAATCAAATGCTGGAAGAGCAGGACGGCGAGGAAATGGTGCTGAAAAAGCAGCTGACCCAGCAGGAAATCGCCGACCAGATCGGCTCCTCCCGCGAGATGGTGGCGCGCATCCTGAAGGAGCTGGTGTTCGGCCGCTATATCCGTCTGGAAAACCGGCGCATTGTCGTTCTGAAAATGTTACCGGTAAATTTTTAAGTTTTTTTTCAGACTGTCGCCTTGAAAGGGTAAGGGCGGGCCGCAGGGCCCGCTCCGAGCGGCCGCGCCGCTCGCACAGCCTAACCAGACGGATTCCAAACTATGCAAATCAATTCGACCTCGTCGCAACGCCGCGAACTGGCGGTCGGCGGCCAGAGCGCCGCCGCGGAAACGCCGGCCCGCGCGCCCGCCGCCGTCGCCGCGCCCGCCGCGAGCCAGGACATGGCGCCGGCGGTGGCGGAACTGCGCGCGCTGCCGGACATCGACATGAAGCGGGTGGAAGAAGTGCGCGCCGCCTTGGCGCGCGGCGAAGTGCGCTTCGACGCCGCCCGCCTGGCCGATCTGGTGGAGCAATACCACCGGAGCCGCTGAATGAATCGCGAGCAAGCCTTCAAACAACTGCTGGCCACCGTGCAGCAGGATCTGCAAGGCTACGGCCGCTTGGAGCAACTGCTGGAACAGCAGTTCGCCGCCGCGCTGGCGCATCAGGCTGACGAGCTGCGGCAGCTGGGGGCCGACATCGTCGCCCAATGCGATGCCTTGCAGGCCAGCCGCGACCAGCGCCTGCAACTGGCCGGCCAATTGCTGGGCCGCGGCCGCGCCGCCTCGATGGACGCGGTGCTCAAGCTTTTGCCCGCCGCCGCGGAACAAGCCTGCCGCCAGCGCTGGAACGCGCTGGTGGAGCAGATCCGTTTGTGCCAGACCCTGAACCTGCGCAACGGCCAGCTGCTGCAACAGCAGCAAGACCTGATGAACCGCGTGCTGAATGGAGACAGCGATGTTTACTGTGCGCAATGACATCGGCGCCGGGCCGGACTTCGGCGCCGACGCCATCGCCTTGCCGTTGATCGGCCAGGGCGGCGGGGACGGCGAGCGTTTCGCCGACCAATGGAGCGGTCAGCTGCGCAGCGAAGTGCGCGACTTCATCGAAAACGGCTCGGAGAGCTGGCCCAGCCTGTCGCCGGAAGGCGCTTGGGCGCGTCAGCGCGTCCAGGACGCCACCCTGGGCGGCAGCATGCCCTACGGCGCGGACCAGCAGGCCTTTCTCGACAGCATCGCGCCCTACGCGCAACAGGCCGCCGCCAAACTGGGCGTGGCGCCGGAATTGGTGGCCGCTCACGCGGCGCTGGAGTCCGGCTGGGGCCAGCGTCCGCTGACCCGCGCCGACGGCGGCAGCAACCACAATCTGTTCGGCATCAAGGCCGGCAAGGGCTGGCAGGGCGAAGTCAGCCGCGCCTTGACCACCGAGCATGTGGACGGCCGCGACGTGAAGCGGACGGAAAGCTTCCGCGCCTACTCCGGCCTGCAAGACGCCTTCGCCGATTACGCGCAGCTGCTGGCCGGCAATCCGCGTTATCGCGGCGCGCTGGGCGTGGGCGGCAACGCCCAGGCCTTCGCTCAGGCGCTGGCGCAGGGCGGCTACGCCACCGATCCGGGCTATGCGGACAAGCTGCAAAAGGTGGCGGCGGGCATTCAGGCTCGCAGACAGCCTTGAACGCGGACTCACGCGACACAAGCCCTGAAGGCGCTGTCCGCTTCAGGGGTTTTTTATATCCGCCGCGCGCGGCCGCCGGCGCGGCGAATAAGCGTCATTGACGATATTTAATACCAATTCAATGCCAGTTTGAATTTCGGCATTTACTCCAAACGGTTGTTTGAATTAACGCGATTAGGGCGGGCGGATTAAACCCCCTATTATCGAAGCGGTTTAGACTAGAGTATTTATGTCTAAATAAAAAAATCAAAACCAGTAATATTTAAAACCGCCAGACCCAGTTTGCCGGAGCAGCCTGTGAACCGGTGCTTAGCGCCGAAAGACGCCGCTCACGGCGGGCGCGGCGACGCCGGATTCAACAGCGGTTTGGGGTCTTGGAGCCCAGGCCTTGCGGCCGCGGAGGCGGCTCAGGGGGCCGAAGCGGCGCTCGCCGCGCCGTCAGGAAGCGCGGCAGGCATATGGTATCGCCGCAGCGCAGCAGATCGTAAACAGCTTCTAAGGTGAGGGCGGGCCTTTCAGCTCCACGACATTGCCCTCCGGGTCCTGCAAGTACAAGGAGGGGCCGTCGCCCTCGGCGCCGTAGCGCTGGGCGGTTTCCCCGGCGCTAAGGCCGTGGCTTGCGAGGTGGGCGCGTATCGCCTCCTCGTCGAAAGGCTCGACGCGGAAACAGAAGTGATCCAGATTGCGGCCTTCCGCGGCCGGCGCGCGGCCGCCGGCCCGGCCCAGCGGCCCGTCCACCGGCACCAGGTCCAGCAGCGAATGCCCGGCGCGCAACTGCAACAGCCCCAAGTCCTCGCGCCGGCGCTCCACCGTGCAGCCCAGCACCTCGCGGTAAAAGCGCTCCATCTTGGCCAGGTCGCTGACCCGCAGCACGATATGGTCGATCTCCCGAATGACAATCATGACGTTTCCTTAGTTGCATGGCATTTTGTTTTGTATTTGTCATGATGCGTCCGGCTCGCGGATTTGCAAGCGGATGCCGGAATTGTATTTCTTAATGCCAACGATAGCCTTCGAACAGCTTCTTAGGCCTGTTTGGCGTCCACCGGCCGCAAGCCCGGCCCGAAGGGCAGCAGCAAGAGCGCGCCGGCCAGGGTCAACAGCCCGGCCGCGGCGCAGAACCAGGCCACCGGCCTTGGCTCGCTGCTCAGGCCCAGCAATAGGGCGGCGGAAAAAATGCCCAGGTTCAACAAGCTGGCGTGATAGGAATTGAGGGTGCCGCGATAGCGTTCGGACAGGGTGCTCAAGCGGGCGTGGTGCAAGGGCCCGGCGCAGCCGTAGCCGAAGGCCCACAGACAGCCGGCCAGCGCCAGTTGCCACAGCGCGCTCAGGGGCAGCAGGAAGGCCAGGATGCCCAGCGCCGCCGCCAGCGCCGCGGCCGGCAGGGCGGCCTCGCCCAGCCGCCGTTGCAACGGCGGACCGCAGAGATTGCCCGCGATGACCACCAGGCCCAAGCCGCCGGCCAGCAGGCCGCCGCCGGTGGAACTGAGCGCCAGCTTGCGCGCGGCCACCTCGGCCACCACCGCGCCGAAGCCGGCGACCCAACCCAGCCACAGATAGCTGACGCATAGCCGGCGCCGCGCGCCGGGCGTGCGCCAGGCGCCGGCCAGGGTGGCCAGGAAGCCGCCGCCCGCCGTCAGGCGGCCGCCGTCGGCGCGGAACCAGCGCCGCACCGCGGCCCAGGCCAACAGGCCGGCCGCCGCCAGCGCGTAATAACTGGCCTGCCAGCCGGCGGTGTCCGCCAGCCGTCCGGCCAGCGCCGGCGTCAGCACGAAGGCCAGCATCAGCCCGATGAAGACCTGGCCCAGTCTTTGGCCCAGCTGGGCGCGCGGGGCCAGGTCCGCCACCAGCGCCAGCGCATTGGGCTGGATCACCGCCGCGCACAGCCCGCTCAGCGCGGACAGCGCGACGGCCGCGTTCAGGCCGGGGGCGGAGGGCAGCAGCGCGCAGCACAGGGCGAAGCCGAGCAGGCCCAGTTGCAAGGGCGGCCTGCGGCCAAAGCGGTCGGACAGCGGGCCGGCCAGCAGCGCGAACACGCCGTAGCACAGGCCGTAAGCGGCGGGCAGATAGGCGATGGCGCTGGAGGGCACGCCGAAATGGCGGCCCATCATGGCCATCATCGGGCCGGCCGCTACTTCGGCCGATCCGATGATGAACATGCAGCAGAACAGGGCGGCCAGCTGGCGGCGGCTTATGCCGCCCATGCGCGGCCGGAAGAATCAGAAGAAATGGATCTCAAGCCGGATATCCTCGATATGTTGCCAATCTATGCCGTCCCGGCGGTAGGCGTCCGGATCGTAGACGCCGTCATCGTAAGCGTCGTCGGGGTCTATGGACAAGCCGGCGCAGATGTAGCGGCGCAGATAGTCGTGATCGCTGGGCACGATGGCGGCCTTGCCGCCGCGCGACACGTCGAGGATGTAGTTGATGTCGCCCACCTGATAGCGCTGAATCAGCGCCGCCGCCTGGCCGAAGCCGATGTCGGCCAGCAGATCGGCGGCAAAGCGGTTGGCGCCCACCTCGAAGGACACCCGGTCCTTGCGTTTCTGCTCCGTCATCGGCGGCGGCTGATCCAGGCCGCTGCCCTGGCCGGCGGTTTCGTAATAGTGCAGCGCCGTCTGCACCCCGCGCAGGTCGTAAATATAGTCATAACGCTCGATGTTCTTGCGCCTGGCCGCGCAGATGAAAAAATAATGCCCCAGGCTGTGCAGAATCATGAAGGCGCGGGAAGCCGGCGACACCCCGCGCGCAAAGCGGATGTCGCGTCCCTTGATGATGGTCTTGATATTGAAGGGATGCGCGTCGGTTTCGGAATACTCCAATTGATACAGCTGTCGCAGCTTGGCTTGCAGCTGCTGCAGGTCCCGGGCGGACATCATGGCCAGCACTTTTTCGATCTGAGCGTCGATGTCTTCGACAACCGGGCTGTCCAATACGGCTTGGTCTAGGCTCATGGCGAGACTCCTTCCAAGTTAGGGTCAATCAAAGAGCGAGCCGGACCGCCGCTCGGCCCGTGGGCGCGGCGGCTTGTTGATATGGAGCGGGCATGAAGGCGGATGGCCGCCGCGGCGGCCGTCTTGAAACAGGCGACGGAATGCTTCTGCGGCGGCGGAGCGCTTGTCCTTCCGTATTATGGCCAAGCCCGGCGGAGAAGGCGCCGGCCTAAAGACTAGCTTTCACGCCAGGAGAGCGAGGCAAGGCGAAGACAGCTGAGAACGCGGAATGTACAAGGGTATATGAGCGTTTCGAAGGGGTTTTCAACGCCGTATCGCTGACGCGCAGTAGGCTTTAGAACGGGTTCTAAGTGTTTTCCGGTTTTGCCGGCCCTTGGCCGCGGCGCTATATCGCTAAATAGCAGGCGGCCTGCCCGCCGGTTCAACGGGAAAGGATGGAAGATGAAGGTTTCTGAATTCTTGCAGGATGGTTTCGGCAGCTTTTCCGCCACGCGGCTGGCTTTCCTGCTGTGGGCGCTGGGCGTGCTGCTGGTCTGGGCCTACACCTCGATCCAGAAAGGCTCGCCGTCCTTGCCGATAGACAATTCGGTGATCGTGGTGCTGGGCATTCTGATGACCGGCAAAGTGACGCAAAGCTTCAGCCCCGGCGATAGCCCGCAAATCCAGGCCGCCAACGCGCAGGCCCAGGCCCCCCAGCCTGCGCCCGCCGCGCCGGCCGGCAGCCCGGCCTTGACCGCCTGATCCGCTTCTTCAGCCGTTTGCGCCTTGTCCCGCTCTTGTTCGCGAGACCTTGAGCGGGCCTAGATAGGCTTTCTATTGGCGAGCTATCTTCTAGAATGGAGTGCGGTCTCCCGCTGTACACAATAAAGCGCGGCCGGGTCCACTCGCTTGCAAGCGCGGGGGCCGGCCGCCTCATTCTGGTGCTCGTGATGAATGTGATAACCCCGCCGTCTATCGATCTGCAGGGTTTCAGCCTGCGTCCCATGGAAATGCTGGATATTCCGGACTGGTACGACTATCTGCGCCTGCCCGAGGTGGCGCAGCATCTGCGCTGGGAGCTGCAATCGGCGGCGGATCTGGCGCCGCTGGTGCAGGCCTATCGCTCCGACGAGCCGGGCGCGCCGTTGCGGCTGGCCATTGTGGACGACGAATCGGGGAGTCTGGCCGGTTCGGTTGGTTTCGACGCCGTCTGGCCGGAGGATCGCAAGGCGGAGATCGATTTCGACCTGGCGCCGGCCTATTGGGGGCGCGGGCTGGGCTTGGCCGCCTGCAAGGCGGTCACAGCCTGGGCCTTTGTCGGTTGCGGCTTGTACCGGGTACAGGCGGTGGCGCGCGACGGCAACCGGCGCGCCGAGCAATTGCTGCGCGGCAGCGGTTTTCAATACGAGGGTTTGCTGCGCGGCTATCGCCAGGTGCGCGGCGAGCCGGGCAATTTCAAGATGTTCTCGCGGCTGGTCACCGATCCGGACGCTGAAGCTTGAGCGGCGCGCGAGCGCCCTGGTCACGCCGCCGCAAGGCGGCTTGTTTTTGCGCGGCCCGGTATTTTGGCCACCGGGGGGCGGTAGGTGTTTTTACGGTTTGACATTGGCATGGCCGGCTTTGTAAATAAAGAGTGGAAGAGGAGCGCTGACGGCAAGGACGATGACTCGAGCGGAAAGGTTGCTGCATGTTCAATATGGCGTTGAAACGCAAATTGCGGGATACGGTGGCGGAGCTGCATAAACAGCAGGGCGTGTTGCAGGCGATAGACCGCTCGATGGCGGTGATCGAGTTTTCGCCGGACGGCGTGGTGCGTTCCGCCAACGCCAATTTCGAAGAAGTGATGGGCTACCGCGCCAGCGAGGTGATAGGCCAGCATCACCGGCTGTTTTGTCCGGCCGACTACGTGAGCAGCGCCGAGTACGCCACCTTCTGGAGCCGGCTGAAGCAGGGGCATTTCGTCAGCGACCGCTTCAAGCGAGTGACCAAGGACGGCGAGATCGTGTGGCTGGAGGCCAGTTACAATCCGGTGCGCGACGAAGCCGGCCAGGTGACGGCGGTGGTCAAGTTCGCGCTGGACGTGACCAAGTCGGTGCAAACCGAGCTGGAGGCCCGCAACACCATGAAGGCGGTCAGCCGCTCCATGGCGGTGATCGAATTCTCCATCGACGGCATTGTGCTGCGCGCCAACGGCAACTTCTTGAGCACGGTGGGCTACACCGAGCAGGAAATCATCGGCCAGCATCACCGGATCTTCTGTTCTCCCGATTATGTGCACAGCCCGGCCTACGCCGAGTTGTGGCAGCGGCTGAACCAGGGCACCTTCATCGCCGGCAAGTTCGAGCGCCGCGACAAGCAGGGCCGGCCCATCTGGCTGGAGGCCAGCTACAACCCCATCGTCAACGACGAGGGCGAGGTCTACAAAGTGATCAAGTTCGCGCTGGACATCACCGAGGAAGAAGAAGCGGCGCAGCACGACCTGCATCTGGTGAAGGAGGCGCACCGCTTGTCCGCCGCGTCCGACGCGGCCTCGTCGGACGGCCTGGCGGTGATCAAGGACACCATAGGCGAGATGAGCCTGATCGCGGACAGCGCCGAGCGTTCGGTCAAGATCATCGAGGACCTGGACTCCAAAACCATGCGCATCACCTCCATCGTCAACACCATTCACGAGATCGCCGATCAGACCAATCTCTTGGCGCTGAACGCGGCGATCGAGGCGGCGCGGGCCGGCGAACAGGGCCGCGGCTTCGCGGTGGTGGCGGACGAGGTGCGCAAGCTGGCCGAGCGCACCAACGCCTCCACCAAGGAAGTGGCCGGCATGATAGACGACATCCGCAACGGCACCTCGTCCGCCAGCGAGAGCATCCATGAGATGCAGGTCAAGGCGCGAATGGGCGAGGAGCACGCCGGCGTGGCCAGCACCTCCATCGACCAGATCCGCAGCAGCACCGCCCAGCTGAGCGAGGTGGTTAGCCATTTTTCGGCGGTGCAGGCGCAGAAAACGCCTTAAGAACCTATTCAATGTCTGCTGCGCGTCGTCGATGCGGCGTTGAAAACGGCTTCGAAGCGCTCATGTACTACGTGTACATTCCGCTTTCTCAGCTGTTTTCGCCTTGCCTCGTCTTAGCTCGCGAGACTTTGAACAGCTTCTAAAAACCTGCTCGAAACCGCGCGCCGTATCCTGCGCCCATCCCCCGTCCGGAGGATGGGCGTTCGTCTTCAGGCCATGCCGCTTAATCCGCGCCGTCCGCGATGGACCACAGGAAGTCGGTTTGCAGGTTGCCCTTGAACATGGGCGCATTGCGCGGGATGTAGAAATTGGTGGCGTAGCCTATCGGCTTGACCGTGCTGTCCATCTTCACCGAGGCGCCGGAGTGGCAGGTCATGCAATTGCTCTGTATGCCCAGGGTGCCCCTGAAGGTGGTCTTGGTCTTGGGGTTGTAAATGCCCACGTTCACCGGCGGCGGGGGCTGGAAGACGCTGCTGCCGAAGCTGGCCTCCAAGTAGGGGTTGTACACCGTGACCGGCGAGCCGACGCTCTTGCCGCCGTTCACCGGCTGGTTGGGCGCCACCATCTGGTAGCCGATGGACATCGCGTAATGCGCCGCCGGCCAGGGCAGTTGCGCCGGACGCGCCTGGGCCACGGCGACGGAGCTGGGCAGCGGCGGCTTGGCCGGGGCCGGCGTCCAGAAGAAGGTTTGCCAGGTCCATTCCGTCATCTCGCGCGAGGTGACGTGCATCGCCATCAGGATCAGGGTGTCGCCGGGCTCCACCGGCTGTTTCAACTGGTTTTGCGCCAGGCTGGAAAACAGGGCGGCGTTGGCGGCGGTGATCGGGATGCGGATGAAGTCGCCCAGGCCGAAGGTATTGGCGGCGCTGGGGCTGCTACAGGAAGCATCCGCGCTCTGAGCCGCGGAGCGGCCCGGGTTCTTGGCGTCGATGTAGACGCAGCCGGGCCAGGCCTCCTCCGGAAAGCCGCCGCTTTGCATCGCCGGCGTCGGCTTGGGCGTGCCGGGCCAGGCCGGCATCACATACAAGGAGGTGCCCGGAATCATATTGGCCTTGTTGACCAGCTTGTATACCGGCTTGATGGTGACGGCGGTGCTTGGGAAGGCCGGAATCGACGCGTTGCCGGCCTGGTAGAGCTTGTTCAGCGCCGCCTTGGAAAACAGCTGGTTCTTGCTGGCGAAGGCGGCGGCGCTCGGATCGTAGCCCACCATTTCAAACGAGGAGGTGTCGCGCACGCCGCGGGCGGATTGGTCCTGGCTTTGGCTCAGCGCCGCCAGCCGCGCCTGCAGCTTTTCCATGAAGCCGGGAATGCGCATGAACTGGCGCGGCACGCGCAGCCGCATCTGGCGCGGAGCCGCCGCCAAGGCCGACGTCGTGTTGGCGGCCGCGTCCGCGGGCAGGGCGGCCACCTCGTTCGGCGTCAGCCAGGTCAGATAGACCGGCGCGTTGGCGAGCCCGTATTCGGTCTGGCCGCTGGGCATGGTCAGCGCGGCCCACATGCCCCAGCCGTGGCGGTGGATATTGCGGGCATGGGCGGCGCTGGGCTGATTGATCCACTGCATCAGCGTGGATTCCGGTTCCGGGAACTGGTAGCCGGGGATGCCGGGATTGGGCAGCGGCACCGGCTGCGCGGCGGCGTAGCCTGTCAGCAGCAGGCCGGCGAGCAGGGACAATTCATGGCGTTTCATCACGAGATCTCCAAACGGGGTCTTCAACTGGGCGGGAAGGCCGCGGGCCTCTGCCCTGGTGTTGGCGGCAATTGGGCATGCGCAAGCCGCATGCTGCCCAGTTATAGCCATACGGAATATCATGGTTAGCCGTTATTAAGGTCAGTGGAGCAGGCTGGAGGGCTTGAAAAAAGCCGGTTTTCAATGCCAATGGTCTGTTTTGAAATCGTTGTGATCCGGACTTGATCAAGGTCTATTAGCCGATGCTGTTAATCCCCTATAACAGCGAAAAACAATGGCTAATAGGGACAAGATCATGTGGGTTTTCTGGATACAATTCGCGCTGCTGCTGACGGCGATACTGATGGGCATACGCCGCGGCGGCGTGGCCCTGGGCATGATAGGCGGGCTGGGCGTGGCGGTGCTGTGCTTCGTGTTCCGCGTGGCGCCGGCGGAGCCGCCCATCACCGTGATGCTGATCATTCTGGCGGTGGTCACCGCCTCGGCCACGCTGCAAGTGGCCGGCGGCCTGGACTTCCTGGTGCAGCAGGCGGAGCGGCTGATGCGCCGCCATCCGCAGCAAATCACCTTCCTGGCGCCGCTGTCCACCTTCCTGCTCACCATGTGCGTGGGTACTGGTCACGCGGTGTATTCGCTGCTGCCGGTGATCGCCGACGTCTCGCTGAAAACCCGCATCCGCCCGGAACGGCCGATGGCCATGGCCAGCGTGGCCTCGCAAATGGGCATCACCGCCAGCCCGGCGGCGGCGGCGGTGACCTCGCTGCTGGCGATGACCGCCCACAGCGGCCAGCCGCTGACCCTGTGGCAAATCCTGATGGTGACCGCGCCGTCCGGCCTGCTGGGCGTGCTGGCCGCCGCCTGCTGGAGCCTGCGCCGCGGCGTGGAACTGGACCGCGATCCGGAATTCCTGGCCCGGATGCAAGACCCGGACTTCCGCGCCTCGGTGGAAAAATCCGTCACCACCCTGGACAAGACCCTGCCGGCGGCGGCGCGGCAATCGGTGGCGCTGTTCTTCTCCGGCATCTTGGTCATCGTGCTGCTGGCCTTGTTTCCGCAATGGCTGCCGGTCAGCCAGGGCAAGCCGGTGCCGATGACCACGGTGGTGCAGTTCGTGATGCTGGCCTTCGGCACCTTCATCCTGTTCCGTTCCAATGCCAAGGCCGCGGTGATCGCCCGTTCCGAGGTGTTCACCGCCGGCATGATCGCCGTGGTGTCCATCTTCGGCATCGCCTGGATGAGCGACACCTTCGTCAAGGCCAACGAGCCGCTGCTGGTGGCCAATATCAAGGCCATGGTGGCCTACGCGCCGTGGACCTTCGCGCTGGCGATGTTCGCCGTGTCCGCCTTCGTCAAGAGCCAGGCCGCCACGCTCACCATCATGGTGCCCTTCGGCCTGGCGCTGGGCCTGAGCCCGCATCAGCTGCTGGCCATCATGCCCTCCTGCTACGCCTATTTCTTCTTCGCCTTTTATCCCAGCGACCTGGCGGCCATCAATATGGACCGCAGCGGCACCACCCGCATCGGCAAATACCTGCTCAACCACAGCTTCATGATGCCGGGGCTGATAGGGGTGGGGGTGTCCACGCTGGCGGCGTACGGATTGACGCATTTGTACTTCTAAGTGAGGAAAGCTTGTGGAAACTTACCAAGCAGACATCGTGATCGTGGGAGCGGGGGGCGCGGGCTTGCGCGCCGCCATCGCCGCCGCCCAGGCGGACCCGGCCTTGCGCATCGCGCTGGTGTCCAAGGTCTACCCGATGCGCAGCCACACCGTGGCGGCCGAGGGCGGCTCCGCCGGGGTCAAGCAGGCGCACGACAGCTTCGACGCCCATTTCAACGACACCGTGTCCGGCGGCGACTGGCTGTGCGAGCAGGACGTGGTGGAATATTTCGTTAGCCAGTGCCCGGAGGAAATGGTGCAGCTGGAACACTGGGGCTGCCCGTGGAGCCGCAAGGAGGACGGCAGCGTCAATGTGCGCGCCTTTGGCGGCATGAAGATTGAACGCACCTGGTTCGCCGCCGACAAGACCGGCTTCCACATGCTGCACACCCTGTTCCAGACCTCGATCCGCTTCCCGTCCATCCGTCGTTTCGACGAATACTTCTGCGCCGACCTGATCGTGGAAGATGGCGAGGCGCGCGGCGTGCTGGCGATAGATATCGCCAGCGGCGACAGCCTGCTGATCGAGGCCGGCGCGGTGGTGATGGCCACCGGCGGCGCCGGCCGGGTGTTCCGCGAAAACACCAACGGCGGCATCGTCACCGGCGACGGCATGGCGCTGGCCTACCGCCACGGTGTGCCGCTGCGCGATATGGAATTCGTGCAATACCACCCCACCTGCATGCCCGGCACCGGCCTGTTGTTCACCGAGGCCTGCCGCGGCGAAGGCGGCCTGCTGGTCAACAAGGACGGCTACCGCTATCTGCAGGACTACGGCCTGGGGCCGGCCGAGGACAAGCCGCGCAATAAATTCATGGAACTGGGCCCGCGCGACCGCCTGAGCCAGGCCTTCTGGTACGAGCAGCAGCAGGGCCGCACCGTGGAAGGCCCGTGGGGCTCCGCGGTGTATCTGGACCTGCGCCACCTGGGGCACGCCAAGCTGCGCGAACGGCTGCCGCAAATCTGCGAGCTGGCCGAGGAATTCCTGGGCATAGACCCGGCCAAGGCGCCGATTCCGGTGCGGCCGGCGGTGCACTACACCATGGGCGGCATCCTGGTCGACGGCCGCTGCGCCGCGCCCATGCCCGGCCTGTTCGCCGCCGGCGAATGCTCCAGCGTCGGCATCCACGGCGCCAACCGCCTGGGCTCCAACTCGCTGGCGGAACTGTCGGTGTTCGGCAAAGTGGCCGGCGAAGAAGCCGCCCGCTGCGCGCGATCGCGCCGTCCGGCGCGGCGCGAGGCGCTGCAACAGCAGGCCGAGGCCGCCGAGGCGCGCCTGCACGCGCTGCGCGCGCGCGAAGGCGGCGAACGCATCGCCGAACTGCGCCGCGAAATGGCGGAAACCATGGAAGCCGGCTGTGGCATCTACCGCTTGGAAGCCTCGATGCAAGCCACCTGCGACAAGCTGGCGGAACTGAAGCAGCGCTTCCGCAATGTGCACGTGGAAGACAAATCCAGCGTCTGGAACAGCGACTGGCTGCTGGCCATCGAGCTGGGCTACCAGCTGGACGTGGCCGAGGCGATGGCACATTCCGCGCTGCAACGCCGCGAATCGCGCGGCGCCCACCAGCGGCTGGACGGCTGCGAGCAGCGCGACGACGCCAACTTCCTCAAGCACAGCCTCGCCGTCTACCGGGGCGCGGACGCGCCGCGCATCGACTACGGCGCTGTGAAGATCACCAAATCGCAGCCGGCGGTGCGCGCCTATGGCGCCGCCGGCCTGGCGGCGGAAGCCGCGGCCAAGGAGGGCAAGGCATGAGCGAACAGACTATGACGGAACAGACCAAGACCATAGCGGTGATGCGCTACCGGCCGGAGCAGGACAGCGAGCCGTGGCTGCAACACTTTGAAGTGCCTTACCGCGACGACATGTCGGTGTTGCAGGCGCTGCAATACATCCGCGACTACCTGGACGGCGGCCTGGCTTTCCGCTGGTCCTGTCGCCAGGCGATTTGCGGCAGCTGCGGCATGATGGTGGACGGCGTGCCCAAGCTGGCCTGCAAGACCTTTCTGCGCGACTACCCCGGCGTGGTGCGCATCGAGGCGCTGAACCACTTCCCGATAGAACGCGATCTGGTGGTGGTGCTGGACGACTTCATCGCCAAGCTGGAAAGCATCCAGCCCTATATCGTGCCCAAGGAAGACAAGCCGCTGTCAGACGGCGAGTACCTGCAAACCCCGGCGCAGATGGACTGGTACGCCCAGTTCAGCAGCTGCATCAACTGCCTGCTGTGCTATGCCGCCTGCCCGCAGTACGGGCTGGACGACAAGTTTCTGGGGCCCGGCGCCATCGCGCTGCTGCACCGCTACAACATGGACACGCGCGACAGCGCGGCCGAAGAGCGGATGGAGCTGCTGGCCGCGCAGGAAGGCGTGTTCAACTGCACCGCGGTGGGCTATTGCTCCGAGGTCTGCCCCAAGATGGTGGACCCGGCCAATGCGGTCAACCTCAACAAGACGGCGGTGGCCAGGGATTACTTCCTGCGCTTCGCCCGGCCCAAGGGGACGTGCAAATGAGCAAGCGCAAACCGTATGTCCGGCCAATGGAGGGCTGGTGGCGCAAGAATCCTTACTTCATCGAGTACATGGTGCATGAAGGCACGGCGCTGTTCGTCGCCGGCTACGCGCTGACCCTGCTGTGCGGGCTGTGGCGGCTGAGCCAGGGGGAGGCGGCCTGGAACGGCTACATCTCCGCGCTGCAAAGCGCGCCGGCCTTGCTGCTGCACGCGGCGGCGCTGGCGATGATCGCCTACCACAGTTACACCTGGTTCAAGATCATGCCGCGCACATTGCCGCCGCTGACGCTGGCCGGGCGGCGAGTGTCCGCCTTGGCCATCACCGCCGGCGGCCTGGCCGCCGCCGCGGTGTGCAGCGCGGCGCTCTTGATGCTGGTATGGGGGATGACGGCATGAAACCGGGACTGAAACGCTCTCACGCGCCCATTTTCTGGGGCTTGTTCGGCGCCGGCGGCATGCTGGCCGCCCTGTTCGGGCCGATGCTGGTGTTCATCACCGGCATCGCCGCGCCGTTGGGCTGGCTGCCGGACGGCGCCGCCGATTACGCCACGCTGCAGGCGCTGGCGCAAAGCCTGATCGGCAAGGCGCTCCTGTTCGGCCTGATCGCCCTGCTGCTGTGGCACGCGGCGCACCGCATCTACCACAGCCTGCACGATGTCGGCATCCGCGGCGGGCCGCTGGCCAAGGCCTGCACCTATGGGGTGGCGGCGCTGGGCACGCTGGCGGCGGGGCTGTTGCTGGCGGTGGGGTTCTGAACGGCTTGTGGCCGGGAGTGAAACGATAGGCTAGGACGGCGCTTTGCGGCGCCGTCCTTTCTTTGCCCGTAGCAGGCGGATCAGCGCCCCATGCTCACCACCCACAAAAGGGGCAGCAGCAGAAACAATAGGGTGAAGCCGAACTGGGCTCCGGCCGTGTGCCGGCGCAGCTTCCAGAACACCAAGCAAGTCAGCGCCAGCCAGAATGCGATGGCGAACAGCGCCATATTGAGCATGTTTTCGCCCATGCTGCCCACGTCGGCCAGACAGCATTCGGACAAGAGCAAGAGGGCGGGCAGGAGCGAGGCGGCGCGGAGGTAGGACATTCGAGTGGATTCTTGGGGGTGAGGCGCACATTTTGCATCAAGGCCGCGGCTTTGCCCACCGTTCAGCGCAGGCCTGCGTGGACGCGGCGTCCGCGCCGCTGGCAATGACCGGGACAATCGCGGGCGGCCCGCTAGCCCGCCGCCTCGCGCTCGCGCAAAAAATCGATGAAGGCCCGCACCTTGGCCGGCACATGGCGGGTGCGCGGGTAGAGCGCGTGGATGCCTTGCTGCGGGAAGCCGTGATCGGGCAGCAGCCGGCAAAGCCGGCCGGCTTGCAGATCGGCCTTAACCAGCCAGTCCGGCAGCAGGGCCACGCCTAGGCCGGCCAGCGCGTAGGCGCGCAGAATGGACGCGCTGTCCGAACTCAGCCGCGGCTGGCCATGCTGGCGCCAGGCTTCTTGGCCGCCGTCCGGCGTGTCCACCAGCCAGGGCTGGGCGTGCTTGAGCCGGCTGTGTCCCAGCCAGGGCAGCCGGCTCAGCGCGGCCAGGTCGCGGACGTCTCCGTCCGGCCGCTGCGCCAGCAGGGCCGGCGCCGCCACCGGGAAAATATCGAACTGGGCCAGCGGCACCGCGTGCAGATCGGTTTCCGGCAGGCGGCCCAGGCGGATGGCGACGTCGAAGCGTTCGGCGATCAGATCGGCGTGCAGCGAGGAGGTGGACAACTGCAGTTGCAGCGCCGGGTGGCGCAGGGCGAAGCGCTCGATCGCCGGCGCTATCCTGGCCAGGCCGTATTCCAGCGTGGCGGTGACGCGCAGCGCGCCGCTGAGCTCGCCGTGTTCGGCGCGGGCGTCGTCTATCGCCAGCCGCGCCTGCTCCAGCATGTCGGCGCAGCGCTGGTAAAAACGCGCGCCGGCGTCCGTCAGCGCCAGACTGCGGGTATTGCGGATCAACAGCGCGACGCCGATTTCCTGCTCCAGGCGCTTGATGTTGAAGCTGACCACCGCGCGGGTCTGCCCCAGCGCGGCGGCGGCGGCGGTGAAGGAGCCGGCGTCCGCCACGGCCTTGAAGGTTTCAAAACGATCCAGACTGACCACGGCACCGCCTGTTATTGTCAAAAATATTTTGACAGTTTAGCCGGCGGCGGCCGCTATTTCCAGCGCCTCCCCCTGTCTATACTCGGCCGCTTTACCGTGGAGAGCGCCGATGTCGCTTCGTTCGAAACTGACCCTGGTGTACCTGCTCGGCTTTGCGCTGGACCTGATCAATATGTTCATCGCCAGCGTCGCCTATCCGGACATCGGCCACGGCCTGGGCGCGTCGCTGGCGCAGCTGGCCTGGGTGGGCAACGCCTATATGCTGGGCCTGACCTTGGTGATCCCGCTCAGCGCGTGGCTGGCCGGCGCTTACGGCGAGCGGCGGGTGCTGCTGGGATCGCTGGCGCTGTTTCTCGCCGGGGCCGCGCTGGCGGGTGCGGCCCCGTCCATCGAAGCCTTGATAGGCTGGCGCGCGCTGCAGGGCCTGGGCGGCGGCCTGCTGATCCCGGTGGGCCAGGCCATGGTTTACCGGCATTATCCGCCGGCGCTCCGCGCCCGGCTCACCGCCCTGATCATGGGCGTGGCGCTGATCGTGCCGGCGCTGTCGCCGGCGCTGGGCGGGCTGATCGTGGACGCCTTGTCCTGGCGTTGGGTCTTGCTGGCCAGCGTGCCGCTGGCCCTGCTGACGTTGTGGCTGGCGGCGCGCTGGCTGCCGGAAGACCGGACCCCGGCGCGGCGCGGCGCGCTGGACCTGTCCGGCCTGGCTTTGCTGGCCGTCGGCATGGCCTCGTTGCTGCTGGGCTTGACCTGGCTGGGCGAAAGCGGCCATCTGGCGTGGGGGCTCGCCGCGTTGTTATTGGCCGCCGCCGCGCTGGCCGGCTACGCGCGGGCGGCCGCCGGCAAGGCCGAGCCGGCGCTGAAGCTGACGCTGTTGCGCGGGCGCCTGCTACGCACCGCCATGTTGGTGTATCTGTTCGTCCCCGGCGTGTTCATGGGCGTCAGCCTGGCGGCCATGCTCTATCTGCAAGAGGTGCTCAAGCTGAGCGCCGCCGCCGCCGGCGGCCTGATGCTGCCCTGGGCGCTGGCCTCCGCGCTGGCGATCAGCCTGACCCGCGGCCGCTTCAACCATGGCGGCCCCAAGCCCCTGCTGCTGCTGGGCATGCTGTTCCAGAGCGCCGGCATCGTTGCGCTGGCCCTGGGCGCCAGCGCGCCGGGGCCGCTGATCGCCGCTTACGCCCTGATGGGCTTCGGCGGCAGCCTGTGCAGCAGCGCGGTGCAGAGCGCGGCCTTCCTGGATATCGCCGAGGCCGAGCTGCGGCAGGCCAGCGCGCTGTGGAACATCAACCGCCAGTTCAGTTTCGGCCTGGGCGTGGCCGTGATCAGCCTGTTGCTGAACGCGCTGACTCATTACAGCGGCGCGCCGGCGGCCACCGCCCAGGTCTACCAAGCCTGTTTCTTCATCGCCGCCGGCCTGACCCTGGCGCCGGCGGTTTTCGTGCTGCGCATCCACACCCCGACGGTGCTGGCCCTGCTGCGGCCCAGCCACTAACAGAGAGAAAGTCCGATGACCAAGCCCAATCCCTATTTCGACGAAGTGATCTCCGCGCATATCGCCATCCGGCAATGGTTCGCCGGCCCGGCGGACGCCGCCGCGCTGGAGGCCCTGATGGCGCGCTTCTCGCCGCGCTTCACCATGGTGGCGCCCAGCGGCGCGCAGCTGGATCTGGACGGGCTGCGGCAGCTGTTCGCCCGGACCGGCGGCGGCAAGCCGGGTTTGGAGATCGCCGTGGATCAACTGGCCTTGCTGGATGAACACGCCGGCGGCGCGACGGTGGCTTATCGCGAAGCGCAATACCTGGGCGGCCGGCCGAGCAGCCTGCGGCTGGCCACCGTGGTGTTTGAGCGCGACGCGGCCGGCGCGCCGCGCTGGCGGCATTTGCAGGAAACCTTCTGCCTTGAGTGAGTTCGCGCAGCGCGGCGCCGGCCTTCAGTCCGCGGCGACGGACTGTACGAAACCGTCAACCAATGCGGAGTCCTGCTGCTTGCGCCAGATGAAGTGGATGTCGCTGATCGCCAAATCCGGCAGCGCGAAGCCGCGGTAGCCGTCTTGCGGCCGGCACAGGCTTTCCGGCACGCAAGAAAAGCCCGCGCCGGCGGCGACGCAGGCAAAGATGGCCGGATAGGATTCGATCTCCAGCACCGCGCGCGGCCGCACGCCGGAGGCTTGCAGCCATTGATCCACCAGCCGGCGGTAATGGCAGGCCGCACCGAAGGTGTACAGCTCCAGCCCGGCCAAGGCCTCCGCCGTCGCCGCGGTGGTGTCCGGCGGCGCGATCAGCGTCAGCTTCTCCCGGAAAGCCAGCCGGCTGGTCAGCAGCGGATGCTCCACCGGTCCGTCGCTGAGAATTAGGTCCAGCTCACCGTCCTGCAGCTGGCGCTCCAGTTCCAGCGAATGGCCGGCGCGCAGATGCAGCTCCATCTCGGCGTGCTGGCGGCGGTAGCGGGCGATGCGGGCGGGCAGATGGGTGGCCAGAGCGCTGTCTAGCGCGCCCACTCTCAGCAGGCCGCGCGCGGGCGCGCCGTCGAACAGGCCGCGCACCTCCCCGGCCTGTTGCAGCAGGCCGCGGGCGTGGCGGTAGAGCAGATGGCCTTCCGGCGTGGTCAGCAGGCGACGGTTTTCGCGGCTGAACAGCTTGACGCCCAGTTCCGCCTCCAATTCCTGCAAGCGGGCGGTGAGATTGGACGGCACCCGGTGCAATTGCTCGGCGGCGGCGGCGATGCTGCCTTGCTCCACCACCGCGCAGAAGAAATTCAGTTGCGAGAGTTTCATGTTTCGCTTTTTGTGATTGATCCGTACATTATAAGTCGCTTTTTATGGATTATGAGCGCGGCTAAGATGACCGCGATCTAAGAAGCTGTTCAAAGTCTGCTGCGCTTCAGCGATACGGCGTTGAAACCCGCTTTGGAATGCTCATCTACCACCGGCACATTCCGCTTTCTCAGCCGCTTTCGCCTTGTCTCGTTCTGGCTCGCGAGACATTGAACAGGCTCTTCATCTCAACCATCAGGAAAAAGCGCATGAGAATTCTGCACACCATGTTGCGCGTGGCCGATCTGGACGCCGCGCTGGCCTTCTACACCCGGGCGCTGGGCATGCGCCTGCTGCGCCGCAACGACTTCCCGGACGGCCGCTTCACCCTGGCCTTTGTCGGCTATCGAGACGAAACCGAGGCCGCCGCCATCGAGCTCACCTATAACTGGGATCAGGGCGATTACCAGCTGGGCAACGGCTATGGCCATGTGGCGATAGAAGTGGACGACGCCGCCGCCGTCTGCGAGCAGGCGCGCGCGCTGGACTACACCGTGGCGCGCGAAGCGGGGCCGATGAAGCACGGCCGCACCGTGATCGCCTTTTTGCAGGACCCGGACGGCTACAAGGTGGAATTGATCCAGAAGGGCACTCAGTACGACTGAGCGCGGAGAAGGGCGGGCCCGTGCTTGCCGGACCCGCCTGGTTTGAACCCGTTTTTAGAGCCGGAAACGCGCGGTCACGCCCTGCAGGTTCTGCGCCAGCGCATTGAGCTGGCTGGAGGTGGTGGCCAGTTCTTCCACCGTGGCGCTGTTTTCCTCCGCCATCTGCGACACCCGTTCCATGCTCTGCGCCAGGTTCAGGCTGGCGGTGCGCTGCTCGCTCAGCGCGCTGGTGATGTTGCCGATGGATTGCACGATGGAGTGGGTGCTGCCCTCGATCTCCTGCATGGAGTCGGTGGCCTGGCCGGCGCCGTCGGACACCGTGCCCACGCTGGTCAGGCTCTGCTCCATGCTGCCCACCACCCGGTTGGCGCTGCCCTGGATGGAACCGATCATCTGAGTGATTTCCTGAGCGGAACTGGCGGTGCGTTCCGCCAGCTTGCGCACCTCGTCCGCCACCACGGCGAAGCCGCGGCCCATCTCGCCGGCGCGCGCCGCCTCAATCGCCGCGTTCAAGGCCAGCAGGTTGGTCTGGTCCGCCACGTCGCGGATCACCGTGACGATATTGCCTATCTTCTGCACTTCCTGAGTCAGGCCCTTCATCTGGTCCGAAGTGGCCGCCACCGAAGACGACACCGATTCGATATTGCCCACCGACGCCTTCACCGCATGGCCGCCGCGGCTGGCCAGATCGCCGGCCATCGCCGCTTGGCGGGAAGCCTCGTTGGAGTTGTCCGCCACGTGGTTGATGCTGACCGTCAGCTCCTCAATGGTGGCGGCGGCCTCCGAGGTGGCCTCGGACTGGCGCTGAGCGCCGTGGGCCACCTGTTCGGACATGCTGGCCAGCTCATGGGCGGAGTCCGACACCTCGTTGGCGTTTTTCTGGATGCTGGCCACCACATCGCGCAGGCCCTGGCGCATCTCCTGAATATCCTTGGCCATGGCGATGGCCTCGTCGCGCGCCTCCGGAATCGGCTCATCGTGGCCGGACAAATCGCCCTGCTTGATATTGCGCACCAGCTGCGCGGATTTCTTCAGCGGCACCGTCACCAGATTGGCGATGAACATCGCAATCGCCACCGCGGCGATCAGGGCGATCACCGCCACGGTGATCAACACCGTCACCGCCTCGCTCTGCGCGGCCTTGCTGCCCTCGATAGACTTTTGCATCAAGTCTTCCTGAAAGTCAGACATCTCTTTCAGCGCCTTTAAAAACGCATTGTTGGCCGGCGCAAAAGTCTTCATCAGAAAGGTTTTGGCTTCCTCGTTCTTGTTGGCGCGCGCCAAGGCGTACAAGGGCTCGAACTGACCGCCCAGATTGGCGCTGGCCGTCTTGAGCTTGTCGAACAGCTCCTTCCCTTTGGGCGTGGACAACAGCTTTTCCATCTGATCCATATTGACGGCGTTGGCGGCGCGGAACTCCTCCACCTTCTTGATATGGGTCTCGGTCTCCTCCGGCGTCTGCACGATGATGGCGTTGCGGATGGAGCGGCCCACGTCCAGCGTGGTGACGCTGATCTTGTTGGCCAACACGATCTTGGGATAACGGTCCTCGGTCACATCGCGGATCTTGTCCCCAATGGTGTTCAACTTCATCATCGCCACCGCCACGATGATGGCGATCAGAATGATCAGCAGGCCAAAGCCGGCCAACAGTTTTTGCTTGACGGTCAACTGGTGCAGCATGGAGCGCTCCCCCGGACAGATATTGTGCCTATAGTGCCGCGACGCGCCCTGCCAGAGCCGCGGCCTCTTGATGAAACATAGTTGCCGGATTGGGCTAGATCAAACCGTCTGCGAGTGCTTGCTCATGGAAGGCCGGGCGAGGGAGCCGGAGACTTTGGCCGCAGGCGGCATGGCAAAGTCTCTCGGATGCATGGGATGGGTACACATATCGAGTAGACCCGCTCGCAATTCACCAATATGCGGCTGGGTTTCGGAGTAATGAAAGAGCGGGAGCTTGTTGGCCGCCTATGCCGCGAACCGAGCATGGCGGCTCGGCCGAGTTAATCGCGCCGGCCGGCCGCCGCCATGGCGGGGAGCGCGGCGTTTGCCGCCGCATTCCGCCCAACCGCCCGGGCAACCAGGGCCGCGCCGGCGGCCAGCGCCAGGCCGAACAGCAGCAGGGCGGCGGGCGCGCCCAGGCAGTCCAGCAGCAGGCCGGTGAAGATCACCGGCAGGCTGAAGCCGATATAAGCCAGCAGGAAGAAACCGGCGCTGGCGCGCGGTTTTTCCGCGCCGGCCAGCGCGTTCACCGCGGACAAACCGCCCAGATAAGTGAAGCCGTAGCAGGAGCTGCTCGCGCCCAGCGCGCCCAAGAGCACCGCCGCGAGCGAACCCTGGGTCGCGCCCCAGGCCAGCAGCGCGTAGCTGGGCGGCAGCACCAGCAAGCCCAGACGCACCGCGCGTCCCGGTGGCATCGCGCGGGCCAGTGGCTGGAACAACAGGCCGCAGCTGATCACGGTGAAAGTGGAAAACCCGGACCAGCGCGCCAGCCCGTGCGCGGCCAGTACCGAGGGCAGCAGCGCGATCACCAGCCCCACCGCCGCCCAGGCCAGCAGGATGGCGCAGCCGAAGGGCAGGCTGCCGGCGGGGAAATAGGGCGGGCGCAGCATCGCCGTATGGCGGCCGCGCGGGGCCGGGTCCGGCAAGCCGGCCACCGCCAGCAGCGCCGCGCCGGCCAGCACCAGATGCAGCCAAAAGCTGGCCGGGGTCAGCGTGTTCTGCCACAGCAGGCACACGCTGGTCAGCGCCGCGCCCAGGCCAAAGCCCAGCGAGGTGCTGGCCGTCACCCACAAAGTGGCGCGGCGGCCATCCGGCTCCGCCATCAATTCCCCCATATAAGCGACGCCGGCGGCGGAAGCCAGCGCGGTGCCGCAGCCCAGCAGAAAGCGCGCCACGGCCAAGGCCTCCAGCCGCGGCCACAAGGCCATGACGGCGGTGGCCAGCATCGCCAGCGCCAGCGCCGCCAGGATCAAGGGCTTGCGTCCCAGCCGGTCCGGCAGGCCGCCCAGCGCCAGCAGTACCGGCAACACTCCCAGCACATAGGCGGAAAACGCGGTGGCGGTGGCCGCCGCGCCCTGGCCGGCCAACTGCGCGTAAGCGGTGTACAGCGGCGCTTGCAGATTCACCGCGCAAGTGATCAGGCACAGGCCGAAGGCCAGCCGGGCAGGGTGGCGCGTGTTCATGCCGCCTCCGGGAATAAAAGAGACACGGTGGGACAAACAGTGTGGACGGACAGTGGGACGGTCATAAGGTGAGGCCTGGCTAGGATAAAGGGTGCGGCGGGCCGCGCGACACGCCACTATCCGGCCGCTCCATGACGGCAACAAGTGACAGCGGCGGCCATTTGCGCTTAACTGTTTGCTCATTATCAGCAAACAGTGAGCCCGCCATGCGGCTAGAACTCGACCGCGCCAGCCGGCAGCCGCTGGCGCAGCAAATCGCCGATCAACTGCGCGCCTGGATACGGCGCAGCCGCGTCCGCCCCGGCACCCGGCTGCCCTCCATCCGCCAACTGGCCAAGGAGCAGCAGCTCAGCCAGTCCTGCGTGATCGACGCCTACGACCGGCTGGTGGCGCTGGGCCTGCTGGAATCGCGCCACGGCGCCGGCTTCTTCGTGGCCGCGCCGCCGGGCCGCGAAGAAAGCGAATGGCGGGAAACCATGGAACCGGCCTGGGGCCAGTTCAGCGACAGCGGCGAGCAGTTGAAGCTGGGCTGCGGCTGGGTGCCGGACAGCTGGCGCGACCAGGAAGAACTGGGCTACGCCATCCGCCACATCACCCGCTGCCAGCCGGCGGACCTGTTCGACTACAGCACCCCGCTGGGCCTGCCGGCCTTGCGCCGGCAACTGCAACAGCGGCTGCGCCAGATCGACATCCATGTGGAGCAGGAGCAAATCCTCACCACCAACGGCGGCAGCCACGCGCTGGACCTGCTGGCGCGCGCACTGCTCAAGCCCGGCGACACCGTGCTGGTGGAAAGCCCCGGCTACTACAATCTGTTCAACCTGCTGAAATTCCACGGCATAGAAATGCTGGCGGTGCCGCGCGCCGGCAACGGGCCGGACCTGGCGGCGCTGGAAGCCATCCTGGCCCGGCAGCGGCCCAAATGCCTGTTCATCAACAGCCTGTTCCATAACCCCACCGGCACCTGCCTGACGCCGGCGGTGGCGCACCGCCTGCTGCAACTGGCCGAGGCCCATGACTTTCTGATTGTGGAAGACGACATCTACGCGGATTTCCAGAACCACCCCGGCGTGCGCCTGGCGGCGCTGGATTCGCTGCGGCGGGTGATCTACGTGTCCAGCTTCTCCAAAACCCTCAGCTGCTCGCTGCGCGTCGGCTATGTGCTGGCCCAGCCGGAGCTGGTCCGCCAACTGGCCAATATCAAGATGTACACCGGCATCGGCACCCAGCGCTTTGCGGAATGCGTGGTGGCCCAGCTCTTGTCCAGCGGCGCTTACCGCAAGCTGACGCAAAGGCTGCGGCTGCGGCTGAACCGGCAAATGGCCGCCACGCTGCAAACGCTGGAGGCCAACGGCTGGCAAGTGTTCGCCGAGCCGCAGGGCGGCATGTTCGTCTGGGTGCGCACCGGCCGCCACAGCTTCGAGGACATGCAGGCGGAAGCCGCCAAGCGCGGAATCCTGCTGTCGCCGGGCAGCGGCTTCATGCCCGGCGGCGAGGACAATGACTGGCTGCGGATCAATGTCGCTTATGCCGGCGATGCGCGGGCGTTGGGGTTTTTTGAGGGGCTGGGAAGTTTATAGCCTGAATAATGATTTGGAAGGTGGGTTTCGCTTCTTGGCCAAACCAGACCTTGAGCCTGTGACCTGAATTAGGCGGCAATGTGCCGCTTACTAGCCATTCAGCTGCTATTACTGATTGATTGGACTCTAAAGTGATGTGCGACTCAATACAGGTGGACGTCGTGGCCATGTTCAACCTGGCAATCGACAGCAAGCTGCTAGGCTGTGATCAGGTCAGCTGACATCGAAATGTTTTACAAACCGAAAGGGCGTCACAGTTTCAATGACGGGTTGTCCCTGGTAGAGTTTGAGAAGTAATATTTCCAGAGGCTCGGGAGTGTCTAGAGAACCCGGGGTGATTCATATGACTCGAAGACGGCCACTTTGCGTGGTGAGTGATGGATTAGAACAATGAATAACACGACAGACATTCGGCAGTTAATCCGCGACCTCAATTTTGAGACTGTCTGCGATCATTACAACCGTCGTGTGGAAACAAGCTCCAAGCTTAGGAGCTTACTTGCTGCGAACATGGTTGAAAACTATGTTGGTCTGGCTCTGGGTATTGATGATCTGTACGGCAACTACAGTGCGTGGGACCACAAACTTGGCCCGAGAATCCTAGAAGCAAGATCCGATGTGGCAGTTTTTAAGCTGGCGGTTAAACTGAGCAAAATCCAGAGTGAGAAGGAGATGCTGGATTGCATTTATGCGGAGAATATCCCCTATCTGAAGGTCAGTGTGGGATCCGAGATTGCAACATTGCTGCAGCCCAGTGTGCACTGGGTGGCCAACTCCCGCTCTATCTGGGCGTATTTACTCATGAAGCATGCTTCCATTGATGCTGCAAATGAAGAGCTGCATCTCTATCAGACTGGAGGGTATGAATCCAAGATGCAGTACAAGATATGGTGTGACATTCACCAGAAAATGCATATAAACCTGCAAAAACTTGGTGATTGGGGCAACGAAGAGGCTGTGGTGCAGTCGCACGCAACTAGCGAGGAGAAATACTTTTTCATTTGGGCCGATACTATTGCTAATGCCTTATATGAGGAGCACGCGACGTAATTCCATCCGTGCTGTTGTCTCGCTTGAGGTCGTGGGTGACATCGCTTACCTGCTAGCTCAGTGCGCTTAGGCGAAACCTCTGGTCTTCGTCCGGTTCATTTTCAAGCATCTGGTCCACTTCTGGTCACATATTGCGGGCTCTGTGCTACTTTATTTTTGAAAAGTAATTTAATTCAACAAGATGGTTTGTTCCTGAGAGCTATGTTCATGGGGCCCATAATCCTTTGGCCGCGGGTTCGAGCCCGCAGGGCCCACCAAACATCAACGGCCTGCAGAGAAATCTGCAGGCCGTTTTGTCTTGTTGACCTTTCCCCTAGCCGGTATCCCAGTCATTAGTTAGCATGAAGGCTCAAAGGAGACAACATGCGCAAGTCCCGTTTCACCGAAGAGCAGGTATGTGGCCCAGAGTAGTCGCCCAGTGCAGGTGGTGCGGCAGACCGCTTTGGCAGAGAAGCAGCCTTCTCAACATCTGGCGCGCAGATAGCGTCGCAAGATGTATGGTCAGGCGTCAGCAAGCCCACGCTGCAGGAGTGGGAGCAAGGCCGGCGTATGCCCACCGGCGCGGCGCAGACCTTGCTGCGGGTGGCGGTGCAGCACCCGGAAGCGTTGCGGGAGCTGAAATAAGCTTAATGATCAAACGACCTCTTTTTATGACATTCCTCGCCATTCTGGCTGGCTGCTCTGATCCAATGGTGGAGGCTATCGCAAGCCGTGACACCTTCGTTTACGCGGCTGTAAACGATGCAAGAGACAAGCCGGCCTTCATGATTCAAGCCGGTACATCCTGCCTGGTTGGTAAGACCTTATTCGGCAAAGTTGATGCATACACAGAGGTGGTGTGTGGTGAAAAAAAGGGATGGGTGTTGGAGTCAGAAAATATGAGGTCCTCAAAGGCAGTTGGTAGCTAGGCTGACAATGTCTTCTTGCTTTGCTTTGAGAAAGCACTTCGAATAGGGGACGTTGCTACCTTCTTAGCCTAAGCGGGCAATTATGCTGCTGACCGCGATCGGCCAGTTCCTGTCGTTCATGGGCGCAGCAAAGAGGAAAGATGAATGTCCGCCCTAATTCAGCTTGCTGACATTTAAGTTTGACGAGAGGGGCCGCCGTAGCGGAGAAGGGAACCCACAAGTGTAGTTTGTGGATGGCCTCTGTCGGCGGAATAGTTAGGTGTTTGATCTATCACTCTTCTACCCATATCTCAATAACAATTTCAGAGTGCGTTCCGCGAGAGGTAGATGGGCTCTTCAAAGGGTCTCGGACGAGTACAATCTTTACGCGCTTTCCAACGATATACTTTTTGACACCTTTCTTTGTGTCAGCCGCGGTATCGTACGTGTAGTGATCACCATTATCTAGGTGCGCATTAAATACTGGTGATTCGTTATGCATCCCCACGCGGCCTAGCAAGGTTATGACTCCCTCTAGTTCTGTTTTCTGAAGTCTGCCGGTCCCAATGCTTTGCCACCATTCATCAGATCCAAAAAGGCCAAAGGTTCCTTTAAGGCCAAACGGGCGTGAAAGATCGAGAGTGAGTGCTTGAGCAGTCGCAACCTGTCGGGAGTCTGAGGCAAGTTCATTCTTTAGTGAGTAGACGAGTTGCATGTGCCTGATAATACTTAGTGTAGAGTTAATTGGCGCTGTGAGTCTTTATCGCACAGAGTCCAGCGACCGAAGGGAGTGGGATTGAACGTCGGGTTATATATTGGTTTTTTCTTTGAAGACGATAACCTGATGTGCTTCAAGATTGTCACTTTCACCCAGGAGATGTTTCCTGACTTTATGAATGATTGACCGTAGGTCATCCGAGCCTGGTTCGTGGGCTAGGGTGTCTGACAGGTCACGAGCTAACTGTGGGGGTAGCCAAAGAAAGGCTTGGAACGACAGTTGATTTAGGCGGTGGTAGTCAAGTTCTTTAGTGTCTTTTATCCACTCTGCCATTAGATCAGCTACCAACTCAGCCCTGCGGCGTACTTCAAGATCATTTTCAAGCTTTGATAACTTTTTGTCATATTCGTGCTGGATTGAAAACTCGATACGTTTCTCGATCCAAGTTTTTGCAAGGAACGCTAGAGTGCCAATTAAAGTTGTGGTTGTAATTGCACCTGAGATAAATGAGCCGAAGTCCATGGTGATCCTAAAATATAAAACAGTATTTATACGGGTATGCAGGCCCGTATATCAATTGATATTGCTGACACCGATTGTTGAACACAAACGTCATGCCTTCCGATTTCAAGTCGGAATGTTATAATTTTTCTTTAGGAAAATGTAGGCTTGCGCTGATTGGCTGTCATGAGCTGATGGGGGGTTTAAATATGATTTTCACTTTTTCTCACTTGTAATCTTCCTATTGAAGCGCTTAAGTAAGTGTTTGTCGTTAGCCCATGAGTGAGCACGACGAATCTCTACATTGTCAAAGCTTTTGGCTCTGACAAATCCATTGCCGTAAATGCCAAAGCTTTTGCCAATCTGTTGTTCTTCAAGTTCGCGTAGTAGGATTCTGACTTTCTCTAAATGCTCTAGATATTTAGTTGATACTTCTACCATATCTCGGGTGTTGATTGGAGAAATTATATATCGATGAACAACCCGATTTCTGAGATTGTATAATTGGCTAAGCTCATTATGTAGGGTTTGATTTATTAAGCCCAATTCTAACGCGTGATTGAAAACTGATCGCTCCAGAATTCCTTTTTCATTTTCATCTTGAAAGAGATATTTTATCTCAATATCGTTGCTGCAGGATTGTAATTGCTTTTTGATGACAATGCCTAGTCTAAGGAATGCGTCAATTTGATTGGCGCAAACTATAATCAATTCAATGTATGAGTTTGAATTAATTGCAGAGTAAAGTAAGTCATAGGAGGCCACTAATGAAGCAAGGAAACGATCGTACTTATCAAGGTTTGCAGCAATGGTTCTTTCTTGCAATGGAACAATAACTATTGAATCGAGGACCGAATGGGTGATTTTCAATTGATCCAAAATTCTACTGTCGTTACGTAAATTTATATTGTATATATACTTTGCTGTTAGTGCTTGGTCATCTCTTGCACAGATAAAAATATGAGTTTCATTTTTTTCTGAACAATCTATTGAATGTCTCCATTTTTTTGAGCTTAGTTCTTCTTGAGTTATTTTTTTAAATTCGAGAGGGGCGTCCGATAATGGGTGGCAACTTAATTGAAAGCGCCCGATAGGATTTTCATATGGTTCGAAAATATATGGTGGCTTTTCCTTGGTGTTTTTGATGGCAATGTTCAAATATTGCCACTCAATCGGGATTTGCATGAGCAATATTCCTTGTGGCTCAGTCCAGTGCTTCATTGAATTCTCTCAAAGGTGCCCATGATGGAGTGCATTGCAAATGCCTCTTTGTTGGTATGGCGTCGTTCATCCGCTTCCCAACAGGTTGTTCACATAGAGTGAGATGCATGTGAAGATAGGTTGTTGTAAATGTTTAAACTACACAATACGTCCCATCTGTTAGATGGTTTTTTGAATTATTCTCAATTTTTATTCAAATCTTCTTTGTTTAAGTATTTTGTTGATCTCGTTAACGGCATTTCGCTCCTCGATTTGAAATGCATTCGGTTCGAGTGTGGCTTTGAGCGATTGGTATCCGAGAAAAAGGGTGGCTCCACTCATAATAATTGTGGCCAAGTCTGTTTTCCCATTTAGAGTTGCCCATGTTGCAGTACTAATGGCCAAAATTAAAGTTAGTGCATAAAATGGCCTAAGTCGCTTTACCTTTCTTGCTTGTTCGAGTTGGATGTTCTCTTGTCGGAATGGCCGTTCTCGAAGCAGCTCATCTATAGAACATTGAATCAAGAGCTTATGTGCATTGTGGGAGTTGTCAGTGACATTGAAATTGCCCTGAACATTGATTTCTCCTGCATTGTTGAAGTCGCGCAACTTCTATCTCCAAAATAAATGTGCTTTCCTAGCGGTGATGTATCGACCTAACTATCTACTTTAGGTCATATTATGGATTTTTAAGTTGTTTGTCATTGTTTGCGGTCTCGATTGAGAAGCTGACACCCTTCTCATGCTCATCTGTTGCATAGATAGGGATACAAAATGTAGAAGCCACGTTGCTATGTCCAAGGCTTGACCCTCGCCTTCTACTCAGCAACAATCCCCGCGTGCCGCTCTATCCCGGCACTGGGCGTGAGAACCCATCTTCGTTTTATCGACTGCGGGCGAAATGCGGCTATCCGCGCATTTCGCGCGTCCTGTTGCGTCTGTATGGCGGACCGGATGGGGTAACCTCTGGTTGGCCAGCTCGCAGTCGCTGGTTTCTCACGCTCTGTTCGGTCTGCCTTCCCCCGTGAGAAGGGGATGGTGGTACTTCCACAGACTGCAGGAGAAATATCATGTCAAAGAAGTTATCCCCGATCCCTGTTTCCCTGTTCGACCTCGCTGACTTCCCCAACCCCCGCCGTTCCCGCTACCGTTTCCCCTCCAGCGAAGCCAAAGACCTCCGTCTGCCCTTTGTCCGCCGCGTGCCGGGCCGCACTTATCCGCATTATTGGCAGCCGGCGGAGCCCCAGGATTATTTCGAGGCTTGCGCGATTGGCCGCCAGTACGCGGCGCACATGGCTCAGTTGTTGAAGAACAACCGCCAGCACGCGGCGCGCGGGCTGTTGTTCCGCATTGCCAGTGATATGGATTTTGCCGACAGGAGTTACCGCATCGGCCTGTGCAAGGGCTTCTTCAATTATCTGGAGATGTTGTTGAACCTGGCGGTGGAGCGGGTGGATCTGGCGCAGCATGTGGAGGCGGTGCAGCAGCTTTATCTGTGCCTGGAGCAGTTGGCGGAGACGCAGCAGCAACAGCGGCGCAAGAAGCGCGGTCGGGGCCGTCAGCGCTGAGCGCGTTGGTCATGAAAAAACGGCCCTTCGGGGCCGTTTGGTTTTGCGCTGTGTGTAATAGAGCCTGTTCAAAATCTCGCGCGCAAGAGCGAGACAAGGCGGAAACCGCTGAGACAGCGGAATGTACAAGTGGCACATGAGCATTTTGAGCTTGTACTCACCGTGCAAGACTTCACGACGCGCAGCAGATCGTAAGCAGGTCCTTAGCGGGCGAGTTCGGAGTAATGGTGCTCATCATACTGTCCGTCCAGATAGTCGTTGACGCGGTCGTTGAAGGCGATCCAGTGCGGCGTTTTCTGGTGTTCGGCCAGGCGCTCTTTGCTGTCCCACAGTTCGATCAGCGCGTAGCGCAGCGGCTCGCCGGCTTGCTGCCAAAGCTGGTAGTAGTTGCAGCCGGTTTCCTTATTGGATTCCCGTACCATGGTGTTGAGCAGGGTGAGGAAGTCTTGTTGGCTTTCGGCTTTGACGTTGAAGAATACGTTCAGGGTAATCATGAGAGGGCCTCTGGTATTGGGTGAATGAATGCGAATGTTCCGCTGCCGTCGGCGCGGAGTATCCATGGCGGCCATTTTACGAAGCCCTGTTGTTCGTTAAAAGTGAAATATAATTAGCTTTGTATTCGTTTTTTATGAATTACTATCGTGATGGCTCGAGGCTCGGCCTGGTGAGGGGCGGGCGGCGGCAAAAGAAAAACGGCCCCAAGGGGCCGTTTCCGTTTCACTATCGTAAGTGGCTTAGAGCCTGTTCAACGTCTCGCGAGCAAGGGCGAGACAAGGCGAAAACGAGCGAAAAAGCGGAATGTACTCGTGGTACATGAGCATTTTGAGCTGGTTTTCAACGCCGTATCGCTGAAGCGCAGCAGACATTGAACAGGTTCTTCAGAACGCGAAGTGCTCGTCCTGCAACTCCATCAACGGCTTGGCGCCGGCCTTGAGCTTGGCCAGCAGGCTGTGTACTTCCGGGAACAGCTTGCTCATATAGAAGCGGCCGGTCAGGATCTTGGCTTGGTAGAAGCCGTCTTCGCCGCCGCCCAGCTTGGAGTGAGCCACTTCCGCCATCCGCGCCCACAGCCAGGCGTAGCTGAGGTGGCCGATCAGGCGCAGGTAGTCGGTGGCGGCCGCGCCAGCTTCGTCGCGGTTCTGCATGCCGGCCATGCCGATGCCCATGGTCACTTCGCCCACGTCTTTCAACAGCTTGGACAGCGGGGCCACGTAGTCGGCCAGCTTGTCGTTGCCTTCATTGGCCTGGCAGAACTTGTGGATTTGCTTGGTGAACTTGCGCAGCTTCTGGCCCTGGTCCATCAGCACTTTGCGGCCCAGCAGGTCGATGGCCTGGATGCCGTTGGTGCCTTCGTAGATTTGGGAGATGCGGCAGTCGCGTACCAGTTGTTCCATGCCCCATTCGCGGATGTAGCCGTGGCCGCCGAACACTTGCATGCCCAGGTTGGCGGCTTCGTAGCCGTTGTCGGTCATGAAGGCCTTGGCCACCGGGGTGAGCAGGGCCACGAGGTCGGCGGCGTCCTGGCGGGCGTCGGCGTCCGGGTGTTTGTCTTCAATGTCCAGTTGCAGCGCCAGCAAGCTGGTCAGCGCGCGGCCGGCCTCGGTGTAGGCTTTCTGGGTCAGCAGCATGCGGCGCACGTCCGGGTGGACGATGATGGGGTCCGCCGGCTTGTCCGGGCATTTGTCGCCGGAGAGCGAGCGCATTTGCAGGCGTTCGCGCGCATAGGCCAGCGCGCCCTGGAAGGAGGCTTCGCCTATGCCCAGGCCTTGCATGCCGCAGCCCAGGCGGGCGGCGTTCATCATGGTGAACATGCAGGACAGGCCCTTGTTGACTTCGCCAATCAAATAGCCTTTGGCGCCGTCCAGGTTGATTACCGCGGTGGCGTTGGCCTTGATGCCCATCTTGTGTTCCAGGCTGCCGCAGGCCACGGGGTTGCGGCTGCCGTCGTCATGGAATTTGGGCACGATGAACAGGGAGATGCCTTTCACGTCCTTGGGCGAGTCCGGCAGGCGGGCCAGCACCAGGTGGATGATGTTGTCGGACATATCATGTTCACCGGCGGAGATGAAAATCTTGGTGCCGGTAATGCTGTAGCTGCCGTCGCCGTTCGGTTCGGCGCGGGTTTTGAGCAGGCCCAGGTCGGTGCCGCAGTGCGGTTCGGTCAGGCACATGGTGCCGGTCCAGCTGCCGTCCACCAGTTTGGGCAGGTAGGCCGCTTTTTGCGCTTCGGTTCCGTGGGCATGAATGGCAGAATACGCGCCGTGGGACAGGCCGGGGTACATGGACCAGGCCACGTTGCTGGAGCACTGCATTTCCATGATGGGGAAGCCCAGCGCCTTGGGCATGCCCTGGCCGCCGTAGGCCGGGTCGCAGTCCAGCGCCGGGAAGCCCAGTTCACGGTATTGCTGGTAGGCTTCCTTGAAGCCGGGTGGGGTGGTGACGGATTTGGTGGTGCTGTCGTAGTGACAGCCTTCTTCGTCGCCCTGGCGGTTCAGCGGCGCCAGTTCGCTTTCACAGAACTGGGCGGCAGCTTCCAGATAGGAGCGGAAGATGTCCTGGGTGGCTTCTTCGTAGCCGGGCAGGGTGGGGATGATGTCCTGTACCTTGATCAGCTCGTGGAGCACGAAATCGAAATCCCGCAGCGGGGCTTGGTATGCAGGCATGGGTCTCTCCTGTTGGTTTGCGCGGCCTGGACGATCCGGCCCAGGTCTGTCGTGTTTGGGTTCGCCCTGCGCTTGGGCGAATAATTCAAACGCTTGTTTAAATTATCGACGTGGCTTTGACAAGCTTTTCGCGTTTTACCCGTCGCCGAGTGTGGTTTAACGGCAACGCGCGCGCACAAGGATCAAAACATTCCAGATGACTTGGTTTAGACGCAAGGTACGCAAATGGGTTGCCTACCGGCACCATTGGTTTCAGAAGCCGGGCCTGCGCCGGCTGGCGCCCTATCTGGACCGGCCGGCGTATTGGTCGCTGAACCGCCGCAAGGTGGCGATGGGGGTGGGGGTGGGGTTGTTCGCCGGCCTGATGCCCGGCCCCACGCAAAAGGTGACGGCGGTGGCGCTGGCTTTGCTGATGCGGGTGAATCTGCCGGTGGCGGTGTTGTTCACGCTGTACACTAACCCTTTGACCGTATTGCCGCTGTACTTTCTGGCTTATGCTTATGGCAAGCTTTTACTGGGCAATCCGGCTGCGGGTACAATGACGCCGCCGCCCAATTGGGACCGGATGAGCTTGCCGGATTGGTGGCACGCCTGCCTGAATTGGCTGGCGGAGCTGGGCTGGCCCTTGCTGGTGGGATTGCCGGCGCTGGGCCTGACCTTTGCCGTGATCGGCTACGCGTTGACGCGGCTGCTGTGGCGCTGGGCGGTGATCAGCGCCTGGAAAAGCAGGCATTGCAGAACACTTTAAGGGGTGATTGTGGATCTGGTTGAAAAGCAGTTGTCGTCGGAGCTGGTGTATCAGGGCGGTTTTCTCAAGGTTCATAAAGACGAGGTGGCGCTGCCGGACGGCGCGGCGTCCACGCGCGAATACATTCTGCACCCCGGCGCGGTGGCGGTGCTGGCGCTGACGCCGGACGGCAAGCTGGTGCTGGAGCGCCAGTACCGTTATCCGACCGGCCGCGAGTTCGTGGAGATTCCCGCCGGCAAGATAGACCCGGACGAGGACCCGGCGGCCACCGCAAGGCGGGAGCTGTTGGAGGAAACCGGCTACGCGGCGGAGCGCTGGACGTATCTGGGCACCGCTTATCCCTGCATTGGCTATTCCAACGAGCGCATCAGTTATTACCTGGCGGAAGGGCTGAGCCAGCAGGGCAGCCGGCTGGACGAGGGCGAATTCCTGGAGGTGCTGACGGTGCCGGTGGCCCAGGCGATGGAGATGACGCTGAGCGGGGCGATCTGCGACAGCAAGTCCATCGTGGGCCTGCACTGGCTGGCGGCGCACCAGGCCGGGAGGATGCCGGGTGTCGCCGTTTGATCCTTACCGGGATCGACGGCGCGGGCGCCGCATCAGCATGGGCTGCAAGGCCCGCATCCGTTCTTTGATCAGCGGCGAAACCCATTACGGCGAGTGCGTGGATCTGTCGGTGGACGGCATGGCCTTGCGCTCGTCCTTTGTGCCGCAGTTCGGCGAGCGTCTGTCCGTGATCGTGCTGGCCCCGGGCGTGGGCGGCATGCCGGGCAAGCCCTTGGAGGCGGTGGTGGAGGTGAAGCGCTGCAATGAGGTGCAGCGCGGCCGCATCTATGAAATCGGCGTGCGCATTGTGCAGCGCAAAGGCTGAGCGCCGCAGTCCGCGCGGGTGCGGCGCATTCTTTATATTCCCTTCTCCTTTTTCGCCGCGCTGCGCGGCGTGAATGTTTCAATCGCCGCGTTGGAAACGTTTGATTCTCAAAGCGTTTTTTTAGGGCCGATTTCCGTTTACTCCCGCTTACACGCCGCTCGTCTTCCGTTACAAAAAAAAGCTGGCGGAATTCACCATCCATTTCAAATACTTGTATTGAATCTGGCTCACGATCTCATATTTTGTGTGCAGGCGCGGTTTTGCCCTGCCAGGCTGTGCGTTATGCTATACCCAGAAAAAGAAAGCCGGAAACAATGTGAATACTCTAATTCAGCAAGGGGAGCAGCGGATGCCGCGTGCATATCGTTTGCGCCTCTGCTACCTGCCAGGAGAGAGCCATGCACCCGGATATCTTCAGTCACTACGCTGCTCGTTACGACAAGACTCGTGAGGAGGAGTACACCATCCAGGAGTACCTGGAGCTCTGCAAGAAAGACCCCGGCGCTTACGCCACCGCCGCAGAGCGCATGCTGGCCGCCATAGGCGAGCCGGAGCTGGTGGACACTCGGCACGATTCGCGTCTGTCCCGCATCTTTTCCAACAAAGTCATCAAGGTCTATCCCGCGTTCCGTGATTTTTACGGCACCGAGGAGGTGATCGAACAGGTGGTGTCCTACTTCCGCCACGCCGCGCAAGGCCTGGAAGAGAAGAAGCAGATCCTCTATTTGCTGGGCCCGGTGGGCGGCGGCAAATCGTCCATCGCCGAGAAGCTGAAAGAGCTGATGGAGCTGGTGCCGTTCTATTGCCTGAAAGGCAGCCCGGTCAACGAGTCTCCGCTGGCGCTGTTCAACTACGACGAGGACGGGGCGCTGCTGGAAGAGGAATACGGTATCCCGCGCCGTTATCTGAAGAGCATCCCCAGCCCGTGGGCGGTGAAGCGGCTGCATGAGTTCAACGGCGACATCGGCCAGTTCCGCGTGGTCAAACGCTATCCGTCCGTACTCAAGCAGATCGCGGTGGCCAAGACCGAGCCGGGCGACGAGAACAATCAGGATATTTCGTCGCTGGTGGGCAAGGTGGATATCCGCAAGCTGGAGAAATACGCGCAGGACGACCCGGACGCTTACAGCTACTCCGGCGGCTTGTGCCTGGCCAACCAGGGCTTGCTGGAATTCGTGGAGATGTTCAAGGCGCCGATCAAGGTCTTGCACCCGTTGCTGACGGCCACCCAGGAAGGCAACTTCAAGGGCACCGAGGGCTTTGGCGCGATTCCGTTTGAAGGCGTGATCCTGGCCCACTCCAACGAATCCGAGTGGAAGCAGTTCCGCAACAACAAGAACAACGAGGCTTTCCTGGATCGGATCTACATCGTCAAGGTGCCGTATTGCCTGCGCGTGTCCGACGAGATCAAGATCTACGACAAGCTGATCCGCAACTCTTCGCTGGGCCGCGCGCCGTGCGCGCCGGGCACGCTGAAGATGATGTCGCAGTTCGCGGTGTTGTCGCGGCTGAAAGAGCCGGAAAACTCCAGCCTGTTCAGCAAGATGCAGGTGTACGACGGGGACAATCTGAAGGATACGGATCCCAAGGCCAAATCCATCCAGGAATACCGCGATTACGCGGGGGTGGACGAGGGCATGAGCGGCTTGTCCACGCGCTTCGCCTACAAGATTCTGTCCAAGGTGTTCAACTTCGATCACAGCGAAGTGGCGGCCAACCCGGTGCACTTGCTGTACGTGATCGAGCAGCAGGTTGAGCGCGAGCAGTTCCCGGCGGAAATCGAGCAGAAGTATCTGACCTTCCTGAAGGAGTACCTGGCGCCCAAGTACGTGGAGTTCATCGGCAAGGAGATTCAAACCGCTTATCTGGAAAGCTACTCCGAATACGGCCAGAACATCTTCGACCGCTACGTCAGCTTCGCGGACTTCTGGATTCAGGATCAGGAGTACCGCGATCAGGACACCGGCGAGATCTTCGACCGAACCTCCTTGAACGCGGAGCTGGAGAAGATAGAGAAGCCGGCCGGGATTTCCAACCCCAAAGACTTCCGCAACGAGATCGTCAACTTCGTGTTGCGGGCGCGGGCCAACAACGGCGGCAAGAATCCCACCTGGACCAGCTACGAGAAGCTGCGCACGGTCATAGAGAAGAAGATGTTCTCCAACACCGAGGAGCTGCTGCCGGTGATCTCCTTCAACGCCAAGGCCAGCGCCGAGGATGCGAAGAAGCACGAGGACTTCGTCAACCGCATGGTGGAAAAAGGCTACACCGCCAAGCAAGTGCGTCTGTTGTGCGAATGGTATCTGCGAGTGCGCAAGTCCTCGTAAGCCGTCGCTGATCCGGCGCCGCCTGGGGCGGCGCCGGAAATCGCCCGCGCGGCCGCTGTCGCCGCCGGGCGGTGAAGAATATAACAACAGCAAGCCAGGCGATGGCCGCCCGCGGGCGGCCGCCGCCGGCACAGGCAAAGCGAGGTGCTTATGTCCCACATCATCGATCGGCGCCTCAACGGCAAGAACAAGTCCGCGGTCAACCGCGAACGGTTTCTGCGCCGTTTCAAGGCCCAAATCAAGGAGGCCGTCGCCAAGGCGGTCAAGGGGCGCAGCATTACCGATATCGAGAGCGGGGAGAAGGTCTCGATTCCGGTAAAGGATATTTCCGAACCCGTGTTTCATCATGGCAAGGGCGGCATGACGGAAAACGTGCACCCGGGCAATGAGGAGTTCGTCAAGGGCGACCGCCTGCCGCGGCCGCAGGGCGGCGGGGGCGGAGGCGGCAGCAAGGCCAGCCAGGACGGCGAGGGCGAGGACGATTTCGTGTTCCAGCTGTCGCGCGAAGAGTTCATGAACGTGTTCTTCGACGACCTGGCCCTGCCCAATCTGATCAAGACCCAGCTGATGGGCATTGAGGAGATGAAGACGGTGCGCGCCGGTTACACCAACGACGGCACGCCGGCCAACATCAATATCGTGCGTTCGCTGCGCGGCGCGCTGGCGCGGCGGGTGGCGATGGCCGCGCCCACCATGGCCACGTTGGGCGACGCGGAGGAGGAGCTCGACACCCTGATGGAGGATGACGAGGACAACACCTCGGAAATCCGCGAAAAACGGCAAAGCATTCACCGGCTGCGCGAACGCATCGCCAGCATTCCGTGGATAGACCCGTTCGACCTGCGCTACAACAACCGGGTCAAGCAGCCCAAGCCCACCAGTCAGGCGGTGATGTTCTGCATCATGGACGTGTCCGGCTCCATGGACGAGCAGAAAAAGGACATGGCCAAGCGCTTCTTCATCCTGCTTTACCTGTTCCTGCAGCGCAATTACGAGAAGATCGAGGTGGTGTTCATCCGCCATCACACCAGTGCGGTGGAGGTGAGCGAGGAGGATTTCTTCCACTCGCGCGAATCCGGCGGCACCGTGGTGTCCTCGGCGCTCAATCTGATGGCGGAGATCGTCAAGAAACGCTACGCCGGCAGCGAATGGAATATCTACGCCGCCCAGGCGTCCGACGGCGACAACTGGGACAGCGATTCCGCCAACTGCGGCCGCATCATGGAGGAGGACCTGCTGCCTTACTGCCAGTACTTCGCCTACATCGAGATCACCGAAGGAGAGCCGCAAAACCTCTGGTACGAATACTTGAAGGTGCAGGAACGCAACCGCCAGTTCGCCATGCAGAAAATTCGTTCGGCTTCCGACATCTACCCGGTCTTCCGGGAACTGTTCAAGCGCCAGCCGGCCAATGGCCGCGCCGCCACCGCCTGAGAACGTGTTTATGATCTCGCGAGACAAGGCGGAAACGAGCGAAAAAGCGGAATGTACACGTGGTACATGAGCATTTTGAGCTCGGTTTCGACGCCGTATCGCCGACGCGCAGCAGATCGTAAACAGGTTCTGAGCGGTCTTGCCAAGGGGGGAGCAACATGACACCGATTTCTACCGGGTCCGAATGGACCTTCGACCTGGTCGACGAGTACGACCGGCAGATACGCACCATCGCGGTGGATGAATTCAAGCTGGATGTCTATCCCAACCAGCTGGAAGTCATCACCGCCGAGCAGATGATGGACGCCTACGCCTCGGTGGGCATGCCGGTCAACTACCATCACTGGAGCTACGGCAAGCATTTCGTCGCCACCGAAAAGAGCTATAAGCGCGGCCAGATGGGGCTGGCCTATGAGATTGTGATCAACTCCAACCCCTGCATCGCCTATCTGATGGAGGAAAACTCCATGACGATGCAGGCGCTGGTGATCGCCCACGCCGCTTACGGCCACAACAGCTTTTTCAAGGGCAACTACCTGTTCCGCGCCTGGACCGACGCCTCGGCCATCATCGACTATCTGGTGTTCGCCAAGAGCTATATCACCAAGTGCGAGGAGCGCTACGGCATAGACGCGGTGGAGGACTTGCTGGACAGCTGCCACGCGCTGATGAATTACGGCGTGGACCGCTACAAGCGGCCGCAGAAGCTGTCGCTGGCCAAGGAGCAGGCGCGCCAGGAAGAGCGCGAGCAATACCTGCAAACCCAGGTCAACGACCTGTGGCGCACCATTCCCAAGCGCGACAAGGACGGCAGCGACAAGGCGCCGCCGCGTTTTCCGCCGGAGCCGCAGGAAAACCTGCTGTATTTCATCGAGAAATCCGCGCCGCTGCTGGAGCCTTGGCAGCGCGAGGTGGTGCGCATCGTGCGCAAGGTGGCGCAGTATTTCTACCCGCAGCGGCAGACCCAGGTGATGAACGAGGGCTGGGCCACGTTCTGGCACTACACCATCCTCAATCGCCTGTACGACAAGGGCATGGTCACCGACGGTTTCATGATGGAGTTTTTGCAGAGCCACACCAATGTGGTGTACCAGCCGCCGGTGACGGCGCGTTGGTACAACGGCATCAACCCGTACGCGCTGGGTTTCTCCATGTATCAGGACATCAAGCGCATTTGCGAAGCCCCCACCGACGAGGACCGCGCCTGGTTCCCGGACCTGGCCGGCACGCCGTGGCGGGAGTCCCTGGAGTTCGCGATGAAGAACTTCAAGGACGAGAGCTTTATCTCGCAGTATCTGTCGCCCAAGCTGATTCGCGATTTCCGCCTGTTCTCCATCCGCGACGACGACCACGACGACAAGCTGGAGGTGTCCGCCATCCACGACGACATGGGCTACCGCGATATCCGCGGCAAGCTGGCCGAGCAGTACAATCTGGGTTCGCGCGAGCCCAATATCCAGGTGTGGTCGGTCAATGTGCGCGGCGACCGCAGCCTGGTGCTGCGCCACACCATGCACAACAGGCGGCCGCTGGACGACAACAGCGCCAACGAGGTGCTCAAGCACGTGTGCCGGCTGTGGGGCTTCGACGTGAGGCTGGAAAGCGTGGACGGCAATGGCGACGTCAAGCAGAGCTACGAGATGAAATCCAACCTGGATGGCGCGCGCGTGTAGCGGCGGCGGCCTGTGATATAGTCGAAAACCCGGGGCCGGCGGTCGTCGCCCCCGGGTTTTTCATGCCGCCGGCGGATGCAACTTTCCCTCCGGGCCGCTCTCGAATTCCTATTTCGATTGCGCGTCGCCGCCGCAAAGCCTGTTTCGCTTCACGCGAGGCGGCCCCGGCCGCGCTCTGACTCGCCGGCGCGCGGCGGACTTTGAACCAGCGCTCACAAGGGAGACGATATGGACCACCAGCATTGCGATCATCCAGCGCCGGAGCGCGCGCCCAAGGTGGGCGTGGAACGCTTGCGGCCCTTCGACAAGGAGGCGTTTGAGCGCGCGGTGACCGATTTGCTGACCGCCTGCGGCTTTCAGCCGCAAGGCGATCCGCACCTGGGCAGGACCGCGGAACGTGTCGGCGCGTTTTGGCGCGACCGCTTGCTGGACGGCTACGCCGCCGATCCGAGCGAGGTGCTGGGCTGCGGTTTTGAAGACGATTCCCGCGAGATGGTCATCATCAGCAATATCTCCATCCACAGCCTGTGTCCGCACCATCTGGTGCCCTTCGAAGGCATCGCCCACGTCGCCTACATTCCGGGCGGACGGCTGCACGGCTTCGGCCGCATCGCGCGGCTGATCGACGTGATCTCGCACCGCTTGAATTACCAGGAATGGATTTGCCAGGAAGTGGCGGACGCGCTGGTGCGGCACGGCATGGCCAAGGGCGCGGCCTGTGTGATCCAGGCCAAGCAGATGTGTTTGCAACTGGGGGAAAACCGGCGCGGCGCGGAGGCGGTGATCACCCAGGGCTTCGCCGGAGAAGTGGGCGAGGCGGACCGCGCGCGTTTTCTCAGCGAGTGCAAGCAGGCCTCGCACCGCTGAGCGTTTACTCTTGGTGCGGGTGGGGCAAGGGCACGAAAGCCCGCAAGGCGTGCTCCCGGCTGCTCAGCTCCGCCAGCCGCACGCCGTAAACCGCCTCCAGCGTTTCCCGCCGCATGATTTCGGGCGTGGGTCCGAAGCCGGCGGCGCGTCCTTCGTTCAGCAGCAGCACATTGTCGGCGTGGCGCAGCGCCAGGTTCAGATCGTGCACCACGGCCAGCGCGCCGATGTTCAGCTCGCGGCAGATGCGGGCCACCTGCGCCAGCAGCGCGTCGGCCATGGCGAAGTCCAGCGCGGCGGTGGGTTCGTCCAGCAATAGATAGCGTTCCGCGTCCGTCGAGGCCAGCAACTGGCACAGCGCGCGCGCCAGGTGGACGCGTTGCTGTTCGCCGCCGGACAGCGTGCGCGCCTGGCGTCGCGCCAGCTCCGCGGTGCAGGTGAGTTCCATCGCCTGGCGGCAGGCCGCGCCGGCGTCGCCCAGCAGATAGGCGCCGGACTGGATCAGCTCCATCGTGCTCCAGCCGGCCGGCGTCAGCGGATTTTGCTCCACCACCGCGCGCTGGCGCGCCAGTTGCGCGGCGGATTGGCCGCGCAGCGGCCGCCCGGCCATCCACGCCTCGCCGGCGCTGGGCGGGTGCAGGCCGGCCAGCATGCCCAGCAAGCTGCTTTTGCCGGCCCCGTTGGGGCCTAGCACGATATTGAGTTCGCCCGGCGCCACGCGCAGGGACACCGCCTCCACCAAGAGGCGGCCCTGGCGGGAAAGGCTGAGGGCGCGCGCTTCAAGCATGGGCGTCCTTTTCCGCGCTTTGCCGCAGCAGCCACAGGAAGAAGGGCGCGCCTATCAGGCTGGTGATCACGCCCACCGGCAGTTCGCTGGGCGCCAGCAGGCTGCGCGCCAGCCAGTCCGAGGCGATGGCCAGCAGCGCGCCCAGCATGGGCGCGATCCACAGCAGCCGGCGCGCGTTGCCGCCCACCAGTTGGCGCGCCAGGTGCGGGCCCATCAGGCCGATGAAACCGATCATGCCGCAGGCGGACACCACCAGGCCGGCGGCCAGGGCCGCCAGGATCACCACCTGCCATTCGCGGCGACGCACTTCAAAGCCCAGGTGAAAGGCGGCGGTTTCGCCCAATTGCAGCGCGTTGAGAAAGCGCCACTGCCGGTGCAGCGCCAGCCAGACCAGCGGCGCGGCCGCGCACAGCAAGACGGTTTGCGGCCAGTCCACGCTGGCGAAGCTGCCCATCAGCCAGAAAATCACCACGCGCAAGGAGCCGTCGGGCAGGGTGGTGATCAGCAGGGTCAGCAGGCTGCCCAGCAAGGAGCTGATGGCGAGACCGCTGAGGATCAGCCGGCTGCCGCCTTGTTGGGTCTGGCCCAGCAGGCGTATCAGCAATAAGGAGAACAGGCCGCCGGCGAAGGCGGACGCGGACACCGCGTAAAGGCCGGCGCCCAGGCTCAGCGCGGCGGCGGCGGCCAGCGCCGCGCCGCTGTTGATGCCGATCAGGCCGGGTTCGGCCAGCGGGTTGCGGAAACGCGCCTGCACCGCCGCGCCGGCGCTGGCCAGCAAGGCGCCGGCGCTGGCGCTGGCCAGCAGGCGCGGCAGCCGCAGCTGCCACAGCAATTGCCATTCCAGTTCCGGCAAGGGCTGGCCGGCCAGCAAACGGGACGCGTCCATGCCGCTGCCGTGCAGCAGCGAGGCGAGAGAGAGGAGAATCAGGCCGGCCGCGAGGGCCAGGGTCAGCGGGAAGAGGCGCATGGAAAGGGGGGCGGGGAGGGGCTCCCCGCCGGCGCTTAGCGCAGGCCCAGCACGTCCTGCATATCGAACAGGCCGCGCGGTTTGCCGGCCAGCCAGCGCGCGGCGCGCACCGCGCCGTTGGCGAAGGTGGCGCGGCTGGAGGCCTTGTGGCTGATTTCCACGCGTTCGCCGATGGCGGCGAACAAGGCGGTGTGGTCGCCGACCACGTCGCCGCCGCGCACGGTGGCGAAGCCTATGGTGTGCGGATCGCGCTCGCCGGTCACGCCTTCGCGGCCGTAAACCGCGCATTCTTTCAAGTCGCGGCCCAGCGCGTCGGCGATGACTTCGCCCATGCGCAGCGCGGTGCCGGACGGCGCGTCCACTTTATGACGGTGGTGGGCTTCGATGATTTCGATGTCGTAGCCGTCGTCCAGCACTCGCGCCGCCATGTCCAGCAGCTTGAAGGTGAGGTTGACGCCAACGCTGAAATTGGAGGCGAACACGATGCCGATCCGGTCGCCGGCGGCGCGGATCGCCGCCTTGCCGGCCTCGTCGAAGCCGGTGGTGCCGATGATCATCTGCACGCCGCGCTCGGCGCAGGCGGCCAGGTGTTCCAGCGTGCCTTCCGGGCGGGTGAAGTCGATGACGGCGTCGGCGCCTTCCAGCGCCTGGAGGAAGTCGCCGCCTATCTTGACGCCGGTGTGCTTGCCGATGAACAGGCCGGCGTCCTGGCCGATGAATTCCGAGCCGGGGCGGTCCACCGCGGCGTGCAGAGCCACGCCGGGCGCGGCCAGCGCCGCTTCAATCAGGGTCTTGCCCATGCGGCCGCCGGCGCCGACGACCACCAGTTTCAGCGGGGCGGCGCTCATGGCTTGGCTTCCTGGGCCGGCGCGGAGGCGGTCAGCGGCGGGCGTTCGGCCGGCTGCGCCTGGCCTTCCACGCGCTCCAGCACGTCGCCGTTGAAGTGGACGGTCAACAGGCGGTTGCTGTTTTTATCCAGCTTGCCCTGCTTGATGTCGCTATAGGTGTAATCCCAGCGATTGGCGTGAAACGCGTCGGCCAGTAGCGGAGAACCCAACAGGAAACGCACTTGCGAGCGCGTCATGCCCGGTTTAAGTTTGGCGACGGCATCCTCTGTGACATAATTGCCCTGCTGGATTTCCATCTTGTGCGGGCTGAGCCAGTTCAGAGGGTTCATTGAGCTGCAGCCGGAGAGGGCAAGGACGGCGACAAAAATCAGGGCGCGCATGATACTCCGTGACCTAAAAGTTATGAGGCGGTAATTAGGCAAAGCCGTGAAAAGGCTTTATCATGATCTGAAATCGACCCACTTTATATCACGATGAGCAAAGCCAGTCACCTTAAAGATATCGGCCTCAAGGCCACCGGCCCGCGTTTGAAAATCCTCGATCTGTTCGAGGAGGAGCACGCCGGCCACATGTCGGCGGAAGATGTCTACCGCAAGCTGCTCGCGGAAAATATCGACATCGGCCTTGCCACCATTTACCGCGTGCTGACGCAGTTCGAGCAGGCGGGCATTCTGGTGCGCCACCATTTCGAAACCGGCAAAGCGGTGTACGAGCTGAACCAGGGCGGTCATCACGATCACATGGTGTGCGTCAGCTGCGGCAAGGTGGTCGAGTTCTTCGATCCGGAGATCGAGGCTTTGCAAGACCGCATCGCCGAGCAGCACGGCTTCCGCATCGTCGATCACGCGCTGTACATGTACGGCGAGTGCCCGGACTGCCTTAACGCCAAGAAGGCATGATTCCCTGGCTCGGTCCTGAGCCGGTCTTCCCTCCGGTGCGGCTGGCTCTGCGCGAACCCAACGGTTTGCTGGCCGCCGGAGGCGATTTGTCCCCGCAGCGCATCCTGGCTGCTTACTCCCAAGGTATTTTCCCCTGGTTTTCCGAAGGCGAGCCCATTTTGTGGTGGTCGCCGGCGCCGCGCATGGTGCTGAGTCCGGACGAGCTCAAAGTCAGCCGTTCCATGGACAAGCTGCTGCGCAATCAACATTACGAAATCCGCGTGGACACCGCCTTCCGCGAAGTGATGTCGGCCTGCGCCGAACCAAGGGCGCAGCAGCAGGGCACCTGGATCGTGCCGGAGATGGTGGACGCCTATTGCCGTCTGCACCGGCTGGGCTACGCGCACTCTTTCGAGACCTGGATGGACGGCGAGCTGGTCGGCGGCCTGTACGGCATCGGCCTGGGCTTGATGTTCTACGGCGAATCCATGTTCTCCCGGCGCAGCAACGCGTCCAAGCTGGCCTTCATCCACATGGTGCGCCATTTGCGGACGCAGGGGGTGACGATGATAGATTGTCAGATGCACACCCGCCATTTGCAGAGCTTGGGCGCCAAGTTGGTTTCGCGTCAGACATTTCTTGCTACTCTGAAAGAGAATGCCCGACGGGCGCAGCCCGCCGCGATGTGGAACTACCGGTATACCAATGAGCCATCGTGATCCCGGCCCGACAGTGGCCATCCATTTCTACGCCACCGCGCCCTATCCCTGTAGTTATCTGGCCGGGCGTCAGGCGCGTTCGCAGGTGGCGATCCCGGCGGAGGCGATCGATGGCGAGGTTTACAGCCAGTTGGTGAAGCTGGGCTTCCGCCGCAGCGGCCTGTATACCTATCGGCCGTATTGCGACAGTTGCCAGGCTTGCGTGCCGGTGCGGATTCCGGTGGAGCGCTTCGCGCCCAGCCGCACTCAGCGCAAGGTGGCGCGGCGGCTGGAGGCGATGCAGGTGCGCCTGCTGCCGCTGGAGTTCGACGCCGAACACTATGCGCTGTATCGCTGGTATCAGCAGTCGCGGCACGCCGGCGGCGGCATGTCGGACGACGATCCGCAGCAGTATTCGGAGTTCATCCTGAAAAGCGGGGTGGACAGCATGCTGGCGGAGTTCCGCCTGGACGGCGAATTGAAGATGGTCAGCCTGATCGACCGCCTGGCCGACGGCCTGTCCGCGGTGTACACCTTTTACGATCCGGAAGACGCCAAATCCAGCCTGGGCGTGTTCAATGTGTTGTGGCAGGCGGAGCTGACGCGGCGGCTGGGGCTGCCGCACCTGTATCTGGGCTATTGGATACGCGAATGCCAGAAGATGTCCTACAAGGCGATGTATCAGCCCCTGCAGGCCTTGATGGATGGGCGGTGGGTGGAGTTGTCCAGGCCGCGGGACGAGTGAGCGGCACCCAATGAAAAAGCCGGCGCGAGCGCCGGCTTTTTCATTGCTGACGCGGTCCGCGTCAGAGCCTGTTCAAGGCCTGCGAGTCGAAGACGTGCGACGGCGGGCCTTGAACGGATGCTTAGAACGGCACCACGCGGTCGTTGCCGCCGCCGGTCAGCACGCGCACGCGCTGGTTGGCGGAGAACGGAATGTCGGCTTCCTGCACGATGGAGATCATGCGGCCGGAACCGTCCAGCTTGACGGTGATTTCCAGCGCGTTCTTGCTCAGGCCGCGTTGAGCGGCCTGGGCGCCGAAGCCGCCGGCCAGCGCGCCTACGATGCCGCCGGCGATCTGGCCCTTGCCGCCGCCGATATTGCTGCCGGCCAGGCCGCCCAGCGCGGCGCCGCCCAGAGTCAGCAGCTCATTGTTGCTGCCTTCCATTTTCACGTTCTGCACCGACACCACGGTGCCCAGCTGCACGGTCTGCGCCTGGCGCATCTGGCCTTTGGAGTAGACGGCGGCGGAGTCGGAGGTGGCGCAGCCGGTGAGCACGCCGGCGCTCAGCAGCGCGACGGCGGAAAGACGAATCAGTTGTTTTGCGTTCATATGAGTGAGTCCCATGTTATATAAGCGAGCCGGTTTGCCCCGGGATGGTCGCCGCGGGCCTGTCGCCGGGCTTCCTGAGGAAGGGCCCGTGCGCGGCCGCGCGTGCTGTTGTTCAGGGTTTGGCGCGCGCTGCGATCGCATTCGCGCATTCGGCCACCAGCGCCGGGCCTCGGTAGATCAGGCCGCTGTAGACTTGCACCAGGCTGGCGCCGGCGTCCAGTTTTTCCACGGCGTCCCGCCCGGACAGGATGCCGCCAACTCCTATGATAGGCAGAGCGCCGTCAAGTTCCTTGGCTAATTTGCGAATAACTGTTGTGGAACGGTCTTTGACCGGCGCGCCGGACAGGCCGCCGGCCTGCTCCGCCAACGGGTGGCCGGCCACGGCCTCGCGTGAGAGCGTGGTGTTGGTGGCGATGACGCCGTCGATGCGGTGTTCGGTCAGCAGGCGGGCGATGGCGACGATCTGATCGTCGTCCAGATCCGGCGCGATCTTCAGCGCCAGCGGCACGTGGCGGCCGTGCTTGTCGGCCAGCGCCTGCTGGCGCTGCTTCAATTGCGCCAACAGGCGGCCCAGTTCGTCGCCCTCCTGCAACTGGCGCAGGTTCTTGGTGTTGGGCGAGGAAATGTTGACGGCGACATAGCTGGCGTAGGCGTAGACCTTGTCCAGGCAGGCCAGGTAGTCGTCGGCGGCGTTTTCTATCGGGGTGGCGGCGTTCTTGCCGATATTGATGCCGAGCACGCCCTGGAATTTGCAGCGGCGGACATTGTCCAGCAGGGTGTCCACGCCCAGATTGTTGAAGCCCATGCGGTTGATGATGGCCTGGTGCTCCGGCAGGCGGAACAGCCGCGGCTTGGGATTGCCCGGCTGGGGCCGCGGGGTGACGGTGCCGATTTCGATGAAGCCGAAACCCAGCGCGGCCAAGGCGTCGATATGCGCTCCATTCTTGTCCAGCCCGGCGGCGAGTCCCACCGCGTTGGGGAAGGTCAGGCCCATGGCTTGCACCGGCTTGCGCGCGGCGCTGTGGCAGGTCAGCGTGCTCAGGCGCAGCTTGTGCGCCTGGTCCAGCATGGCCAGCGTCTGTTCGTGGGCGGTCTCTGCGTCAAAGCGGAACAGCAGCGGGCGCAGAAGCGAATAGAGCATCTTGTTTCTCCAGGCAGCAAAATGCCCGGCATTATAACCGGGCATCGGGCGGGGGGATTAAAGAATCTGGCAGGCGTCGTCAAACTCGAAGCGCGGCGAGCGCGGGTAGAGCTTGTCCGCTGCGCCGTAGCCCAGGTTGACCAGGAAGTTGGACTTGAAGCGGCCGTCCGGGAAGAAGGCCTGGTCCACCGCGGCGTTGTCGAAGCCGGACATCGGACCGCAGTCCAGCCCCAGCGAGCGCGCGGCCAGCAACAGGTAGCCGCCTTGCAGGCTGCTGTTGCGTGAGGCGGTGGCCTGGATCGCCGCGTCGTTGCCTTCGAACCAGCTTCTGGCGTCGGCGTGCGGGTAGAGCTTGGGCAGGTGCTCGTAGAAACGCATGTCCTGAGCCACGATCACGCAGACCGGCGCGGCCATGGTTTTTTCGACGTTGCCTTCGGCCAGGCAGGGCTTGAGCTTGGCCTTGGCGGCGTCGCTTTGCACGAAGATGAAGCGCGCCGGCGAGCAGTTGGCGCTGGTGGGCGCCATTTTCAGCAGGTCGAACAGCTGGTGCAGCGTTTCGGCGCTGACCGGGCGGTCCTGCCAGTGGCTGTGGGTGCGGGCGTTGAGGAACAGCTGTTCCAGCGCGGAATGATGAATCGGGGTGCTCATATCGTGCTCCTCTTGAGAAACAGGGGTGTTAGCGGCCATTGGCCATGGATGCGTCTTGCGGCGACAGCACTTCGGCGTCGCTCAGCCCGCTCGCCAGCACGGTGATGGCGACGCGGCGGTTGCTGGCGCGGCCGTCGGCGGTGGCGTTGTCGCCCACCGGCAGGTTGGCGCCTCGGCCCACCGCCACCAGCCGTTCCGGCTTGATGCCGTTTTCCTGGAACAGGCGCACCACGCTGCCGGCGCGCGAGGCGGACAGTTCCCAGTTGGACGGGAAGTAGGAATTGCGGATGGGCACGGTGTCGGTGAAGCCTTCCACTCGGATCGGATTGTCCACCTTGGCCAGCTGCAGCGCCATATTGGCCATCAGCTGGCGCGACTGTTCGTTGGGCTGCGCCTGTCCGGTGGGGAAGAGCGCGGTGTCGCGGATGTCGATGGTGACGCCCTTGCTGCTGTGGGTGATGGTGACCTGGCCGCTCTTGACCAGCGGGTCCATCACTTTGGCCAGATCCTGGGTCAGGTTGGCGAGCCGGGTTTTTTCGTCGCCCTGGGCGGAGCCGGTGTTGGCTTTTTTCTCGGCCTGGTGTTCTCCCTTGACCGCCTTGGCGATGGGTTTGGTCTCGGGGATCTCTATCATGGTGTTGGCCCCGCCGCTGGGCGGGGTGGTGTTGACGCTGATGGTGGAGCCGGAGCGGAAGGCGTCCACGATGGCGGAGGAGAGCACGCGGTACTTGCCCTCGTTGACCGAGGAGATCGCGTACATCACCACGAAGAAAGCGAACAGCAGGGTGATGAAGTCGGCGTAGGAAACCAGCCAACGTTCATGGTTCTCGTGTTCTTCTTCCTGTCGTTTTCTTCTGCGCGCCATGGTGTGCCTTGCCGGTTGGTCAGAACAGCTTGGTGTCGAACAGACTCTTCACGCCGCCGGCGAACTCCACGCCGATCTTGCGCGCCACGCGGCTGGACAGATCGTCTTGCTGAGTATAGTCGACGGTTTTCTCCGCCTTGATCACGTCGCGCGCCACCGAGCGCACCGTGCCCAGGCCGTCGGCCAGGCCCAGCGGGATGCTCTTGTCGCCCAGCCACACCATGCCGGAGAACAGTTGCGGGTCCTTGGCCAGGCGCTGGCCGCGGCCAGCCTGGACCGCCGCGATGAATTGCTGGTGGATGTCGTCCAGCAATTGCTGGCGGATGGCTTCTTGCTTGGGGTTGACCGGGGAGAAGGGGTCGCCCATCGCCTTGTTCTCGCCGGAGGTGCGCAGGCGGCGGTCCACGCCCAGTTTTTCCATGGCGCCGGTGAAGCCGAAGCCGTCGGACAGCACGCCGATGGAGCCGATGATGCTGGCCTTGTCGACGAAGATCTTGTCGGCGGCGGAGGCGATGTAATAGCAGCCGGACGCGCAGACCTCGCTGACCACCACGTAAACCGGCACCGACGGGTGCAGCTTCTTCTGGCGGCGGATTTCGTCATAGGCCATGCCGGACAGCGCCGGGCTGCCGCCCGGGCTGTTGGCGTCGATGATGATGCCCTTGGTGCTCTTGTCGCCGTAGGCGTCGGTCAGGGCCTGGCTCAGCTTGTTGGCGGTGTCGCTCTGGCTGTCGATCACGCCTTCCAGCGTGATGACGGCGGTGTGCCCGGAGCCGACGATGCCGGCGGTGGCCTTGTCCTCGTTGCGCATGAACAGGCTGAACAGGATGAAACCGATGATGATCAGCCAGATCATGCGGAAGAAAATTTTCCACTGGCGGGCGCGGCGTTGTTCCACCAACGCGGCGCTGGCCAGTTTTTCCAGCAATTGGCGTTCCCAATGGTTGGAGGTGTCGCTCATGTGTGGGTGCTCCCTGAATAATTCCAGGAGTCTAGCAAAGTTCACGACGGCATGACATTGATGCAGATATTGCCGTCCTGTTCGAAGACGGGCACGGCGATCAGCCGCTGGCCGCGGCAGGGGCCGGAGACGCAATAGCCGGTGTGCGCTTCGTAGCAGGCGCCGTGCATGCTGCACACCAGATAATGGCCGCTGAGGTCGAAGACTTCGCCGTCGCGCAAATCCAGTTCCACCGGGATGTGGCGGCAGGCGTTGACGTAGGCGTAGACCTTGCCGCGGTAGCGCACGGCGAAGGCGGGCAGCGGCGGGGCGCCGTCCGCCTGTGCGATCTCGAAGCGCCAGGCGCGGCCGCCGTCCTGCAGCTCGGCCGCGGCGCAGATTATCCGAGTTTCGGCAGCAGCCATGTCTGCAGCTCGGGGTAGGAATGGAACAAGGCCAGCGGTCCGCAGCTTTCCAGATGCTCGCTGTCGTGGGCGCCGAAGCCGACGCCTACGCCGTGGCAGCCGGCGTTGCCGGCCATCAGCAGGTCGTGGCTGGTGTCGCCTATCATCAGCGTGCGGCGCGGGTCCGCGCCTAGCATCTCGGTCAGCGACAACAGCATGTCCGGATGAGGCTTGGAATGGCATTCGTCCACGGTGCGGGTGGCGTGGAACAGCGGGCCGAGCCCGGTATGCTCCAGCAAGCGGTTGAGGCCGGCGCGGCTGTTGCCGGTGGCCACCGCCAGGAAAACGCCGCTGGCGGCGATGGCGTTCAGGCAGTCCACGGCGCCGTCGAACAGGGTCACCTGATGCTGGTTGGCGTGGTAATGATGGCGGAAGGCTTCGGTCAGCCGCGGCAGTTGCTCCGGGGCGGCGGCCGGACAGGCCTGTTGCAGCGCCTCGGCCAGGCGCAGGCCGATGACGTGGCTGGCCTGCTCGCGGCTGGGGACGGGCAGGGACAGGTCGGCGCAAGCCTGCTGGATGGACTGGCTGATATGGGCGGTGGAGTCCATCAGGGTGCCGTCCCAGTCGAAAACGACCAGATCGAAGCGAGTGTTCATCTCAAGACCTCAGGCTTTTCAGGAAACGCTCCAGCTCCGGCGGCAGCGGCGCTTCCAGTTTCAGCGGCTCGCCGGTCAGCGGATGGGGCAGGGACAGGCTGCGCGCGTGCAGGAACATGCGTTTCAGGCCGCGTTTGGCCAGTTCCTTGTTCAGTGCGAAGTCGCCGTATTTCTCGTCGCCGGCGATCGCGCAGCCGTTGGCCTGCATGTGCACGCGGATCTGGTGGGTGCGGCCGGTGCGCAGGTGGGCTTCCACCAGCGTGAACTCGGCAAAACGTTCCTTGACCGCGAAATTGGTGTGCGCGTACTGGCCGTTTTCGGCGTCGCTGACTTTCACGCGGCGCTCGCCGTCCGGGGTGTGGAACTTGAACAGCGGCAGTTTGACCTGGCGCGCGTCGTCCGGCCACTGGCCTAGGCCCAGAGCCAGATAGCGCTTGTCCGGCACATTGGCGCGCATCATGTCGTGCAGCTTGGTCAGCGCCGAGCGCTTCTTGGCCAGCATCAGGAGGCCGGAGGTTTCGCGGTCCAGCCGGTGCACCAGCTCAAGATAGCGCCAGTCCGGATGCGCCTGGCGCAGTTGTTCGATCACGCCGAAGGACACGCCGCTGCCGCCGTGCACCGCCACGCCGGCCGGTTTATCTATCACCAGCAGCGCGTTGTCTTCGTACACCACCGGGAAGGTGGCGGCCGGCACGTTCTTTTCCGCGCGCTCGGCCACGCGTATGGGCGGAATGCGCAGCTCGTCGCCCGCCTGCACGCGGTAGGCTGCGTCGATGCGGCCCTTGTTCACCCTCACCTCGCCGGAGCGCAGGATGCGGTAGATGTGGCTCTTGGGCACGCCCTTGAGCAAACGCACCAGGTAGTTGTCGATGCGTTGGCCGGCGTCGCCGTCGTCCACTTGGACGAAGGAGACGGAATCTTTGCGAATGTCTGTCATATTGCTTATACTTCTGGCGCTGTCCCAAGGTGTGTTGCACCAAGATGACGGCGAAATGTCAAGCCAAGGTCACGGCATGTTGCGTGGCGCTGCTGCAAGAGGTTGGAGACGGCCGGCAGGGATTTACAGACCCTGACCTGATGCCGCTCGCGACGTTTGCAGCCAAGGTTAACTCGCTCACCGAAAAGCAGCGATGGTAATGCATTTGTACGCATAACGCACTCACGAGTATTCCATTTCCTGATGCTAAGCCAGTCAGGAAATTTTGCAGCGAAGTTTGACCCGGCATGCTAGCCCCCCTGCACTGTATGTCCTGCCCTTTGAGGCAGGCCGGCGATCCCGGAGCGCCAATTGCGCACATGAGTCAGGTCTGCGTGTGATCGATTTTCAGGAAGTAGGCTTGTCAAAACTGTTTTTTTCGATCTTTACATCGACACTTCTTTCGGAAAGCGCCCATCAATAGTCACTGGGCCGTCAAATACTGGCTGCATCCCTTGCGTGAGTGCCGCGCAAGGAATGTAAATGAAACGCATGTTGTTCAACGCAACGCAAGCTGAAGAGCTGCGCGTTGCTATCGTCGACGGACAAAAGCTCGTCGACCTCGATATCGAGACTGTAGGCAAGGAGCAGCGCAAGGGGAATATCTATAAGGGTGTGATTACCCGTATCGAGCCCTCCCTTGAGGCTTGTTTTGTCGATTACGGCACCGAACGCCACGGCTTCCTGCCGTTCAAAGAGGTGTCCCGTTCCTATTTCCAGGGCTATGACGGCGGCCGTCCGCGCATTCAGGATGTGCTGCGCGAAGGCATGGAAGTCATCGTGCAGGTGGAGAAGGACGAGCGCGGCAACAAAGGCGCCGCGCTGACCACCTATATCAGCCTGGCCGGTCGTTATCTGGTGCTGATGCCCAACAACCCGCGCGGCGGCGGCGTATCGCGCCGCATCGAGGGCGAGGAGCGTCAGGAGCTGAAGGACCTCTTGTCTCAGCTGGAAGTGCCGCACGGCATGAGCCTGATCGCCCGTACCGCCGGCATCGGCCGCAATCTGGAAGAACTGCAGTGGGATCTGGGTTACCTGATGCAGCTGTGGCGCGCGATTGAAGGCGCGGCCGGCGCTCAGAACGCGCCGTTCCTGATTCTGCAGGAAGGCAGCCTGGTGATCCGCGCGATCCGCGATTACTTCCATCCGGACATCGGCGAAGTGCTGATCGACACCGAGGAAATCTACGATCAGGCCCGTCAGTTCATGAGCCATGTGATGCCCAACATGCTGTCGCGTGTGAAGCTGTACAAGGATCATGTGCCGCTGTTCTCCCGTTTCCAGATCGAACACCAGATCGAAACCGCCTTCGCGCGCAGCGTGCAGCTGCCGTCCGGCGGCGCCATCGTGATCGACCACACCGAAGCGCTGGTGTCCATCGACGTCAACTCCGCGCGCGCCACCAAGGGCGCCGACATCGAAGACACCGCGGTCAAGACCAACCTGGAGGCGGCCGAGGAAATCGCCCGCCAACTGCGCTTGCGCGACCTGGGCGGCCTGGTGGTGATCGACTTCATCGACATGGAAAGCGCCAAGAACCAGCGCGACGTGGAAAACCGCCTGCGCGACGTGCTCAAGCACGACCGCGCTCGCGTCCAAATGGGCAAGCTGTCCCGTTTCGGCCTGCTGGAATTGTCGCGTCAGCGTCTGCAGCCCAGCCTGGGCGAGACCAGCCACGAGACCTGCCCGCGCTGTCACGGCATCGGCTTCATCCGCGGCACCGAGTCCTCCGCGCTGCACATCCTGCGCATCATTCAGGAAGAGGCGATGAAGGAAAACACCGGCGCGGTTCACGCGCAGGTGCCGGTGGACGTGGCCACTTTCCTGCTCAACGAAAAGCGTTCCGAGATCCATTCGATCGAAGAGCGTCTGGACGTGGACGTGGTGCTGATCCCGAACATCCATCTGGAAACCCCGCATTACAAGATCGTGCGCGTGCGCCACGACGACCTGGCCGAAGCCGGCGAAGCGCCGAGCTACAAGCGGGTGGAAGTGCAGGAAGAAGACGTGATCACCAACTTCGGCCATGAAAAGCCGAAGCTGGAGCGTCAGGAAGCCGCGGTCAAGGGCATTACGCCTCAGCAGCCGGCGCCGACGGTGGCGGCCAAGGCGGCCGAGCCGGAGCCGGGCCTGTTCGGCAAGCTGGGCGCTTGGGTCAAGAGCCTGTTCGCCGAGCCGGAGCAAGCGGCCCAGCCGGCCGAGAAGAAAAAGCCGGCGGCCCAGTCTCAGCAACGCGGCAACCGCCAGCGCAACGGCGACCGCCGTCCGGGCGGTCAGGCGCGTCGCGAACACGAGCAGCGTCGTCAAGGTTCCGATGAGAAACCGCGTCGTCCGGAGCGCGCCGAACGCGGCGAGCGCCAGGACGGCGAGCGTCAGGAACGCCAGGAGCGTCCGGAGCGCAAAGAGCAGCCGCAACGCGAGGAGCGCCAGGAGCGCGGCGAGCAGCCGCGCAACGGCCGCCGCCGCGAGCGCGACAACGGCCGCGAGACTCGCGAAGGCCGCGAACCGCGCGAGCTGAAGGACGCGCAGCGTCAACAGCCGGCGCGCGAGGAAGCGCCGCAGGAGCGTCCGGAAAAGCTGGAGAAGCAGGAGCGTCCGCAGCAGGAGCCGCGTCGTCGTCAGGCGCCGCAGGCGGAAGAGCAGGCTTTGGAGCTGAGCAAGCCGGTTGTCGACGAGGCTCGCGCCGAAGGCGACGCCGAGCAGCAGGAGCGCAATGAGCGTCGTCGTCGTCGCAGCCGTCGCGACCGTCGTCGCGATGATCCGGCCGCAGCGCCGCAGGAAGAGGGTCTTGCCCTGCCGGCGGCGGAAGCGGCGCCGATCGCGGTCGCGGCCGTTGTCGGCGCGGTAGCGGTGGAAGCCGTCGTCGAGGCGGTGGCCGAGGCGCCGGCTGAAGCGCCGGCGGCAGCGGCTGAGCAGCGTGAGGAAGCGGCGGCGGTTGAATCCGCGGCAGTCGAAGCGGTCCAGCCGGCGCGGGAAGCGTTCGAGCCTGTTGCGGCGGTTGAGCCGGAACAGCCGGTGGTTGACGCGGCTCCGGCGATTGAGCTGGCCCCGGTCGTGGAAGCGGCTCCGGTGTTTGAGGCGGCTCCGGCGGTTGAAGTGGTTTCGGTGCTGGAGGCTGTCGAGGCGTTTGTCGCGGCGGAACCCGCGCCTGCGCCGGAAGTTGCCGCTGCGCAGAGCGAGCCGGAACAGGCCGATCCGGTCGAGCCGGTCGAGCCGGCAGTCGAGGCGCCGGCCGTGGTTGAGACCCGCGCCGTTGCCGCGGCGGAGCCGGCAAGCCTGGGCGGCTTGGTCATGGTGTCCACCAAGTCGGTAGTCGAGGCGCCCGCGGCGCAGGAGCCGGTATTGCCGGCGGGGCCGCGTCGTCGCGACGTGACTCGTCAGGCTCAGCAGGGCGCCGCTCCGGCTGACCTGGTGCAGGTGGAAACCCGCAATCCTTGAACGTAGTCTGAGGCCCGGAGCGCTGCTATTTAGCGCTCCGGGTGTTGACGCCGCTCAGGGGTTTGGTTAATATACCCCTCTCTCGCAAGAGATATTCCCTGATAGCTCAGTTGGTAGAGCGACGGACTGTTAATCCGCAGGTCGCAGGTTCGAGCCCTGCTCGGGGAGCCAGAATTCAAAAGGCCACGCATCGCGTGGCCTTTTTGCGTTTCCGCGCGTTCGTCGCGGCTTCCCGTCGAGTTCTCGGCGCCCTGGCGCGCCTGTCCCAATTGATTGCGCTAAGCAATTTTAACAGTTTGCTTCCCATTCCATACGTCATATAACACAAGCTGGTGACAACTTGACCGCCTCGTTTGCGCGCGCTTGAGCGCGGCCGTTTCCGGCTGCGCGGCGCGGTGAGCTGGGGGCGGCGTGAGGAGGCCGGGTGGCTGGATCCCTGAAGGGCGAAAGCAGTGCCTTGGATTGCGCCGAACAGGTGTTGTCCGATGTGCTGGAGGCGGTTCCGGTGGGACTGGCGCTGATTGACGGCCAGATGCGTTATCGATTGCTCAACCAACGTCTGGCGGAGGCCAACGGCCTGCCGCATTCGGCCCATCTGGGGCGCGGCGTGGCGGAAACGCTGCCGCAGATCGGCGAATATCTGGAATCGCTGATGCGGCAGGTGATGGAGAGCGGCGAGCCGGTGCTGGATGTTTGCGTCAATTCCAGGGTGGGCGCCGGCGACAAGGGCGCGCTCAGGGAGTGGCAGATCAGCTATCTGCCGTATTGCGCCTCGACGGATGAGGTGGCGGGGGTGTTGGCGGTGGTCAGGGACGTGGCGGCGGAGCGGCGGGCCGAGCGTCTGCGCGGCGAGGGCGAGGCCCGCTTGCGCATGGTGGTGGATTCCGCGTTGGACGGCTTGGTGATGATAGACCAGAGCGGGCGCATCCGGATGGCGAATCATCGGGCGGAGGTGATGTTCGATTATCTGGGTGTCGGCATGGAGGGTCTGATGATTTCCGGCCTGGTGCCGGAGCGCTTCCGCGACGGCCATGGGCGGCTGATCGAAAATTATATGCGCCGCCCGGAGGCGCGGGAGATGGCGCGCCAGCAGGAAATCTTCGGAGTGCGGCGCGACGGCGGCGAGTTCCCGGCCGAAATCGGCCTGACGCCGGTGCGCGACGGCGGGGAGTTGCAAGTGCTGGCCACCATTACCGACATCAGCGCGCGCAAGGCGGCGCAGGCCAGTCTGGAGCTGGCCTTGAAGGAAAAGACCGCCTTGCTCAACGAGGTGCACCACCGGGTCAAAAACAATCTGCAAGTCATTTCCAGTCTGCTCAACCTGCAAACGCGCTCGGCGCCGCCGGAGGCGGTGGCGGTGCTGACCGAGTGTCAGAATCATGTGCGCGCGATGGCGCTGATCCATCAGCTCTTGTACGAGCACGGCGACTTTTCCCGGATTCACGTGGGGGTTTACCTGGAGCGGCTGACTCAGTTGCTCAGCGGCAGCGTGTCGGACGTCGGGGTGCGCTTGCGCTGCCGCGGCATGGGCGCCGCGGTGTATCTGGGCATGCAGCGGGCGATTCCCTGCGGCTTGCTGGTGAACGAGTTGGTGACCAATGCGCTCAAGCATGCGTTTCCCGATCGGCGCGGCACGGTGGAGGTGGCGCTGGAGCGGGAGGACGGCGGGCGTTGCCGGATTCTGGTGTCGGACGACGGCGTCGGCATTCCGGAGTCGGTGAAGCTGGGCGAGGTCAGTTCCTTGGGGTTTCGCCTGATTCCCACCCTGGTGGGGCAGTTGAAGGGGGAGGCTCGCTTGCTGCGGCCTGAGGCGGGCGGGGCCTGCGTGGAGATCGCGTTCAGCGATGAGCCGGAGAGCGCAGAATGAGTATGGACAACGGTTTGTTGATCGTGGAAGACGAAGGGGTGGTGGCGCTGGACTTGCAGACCAGTCTGGAGTCTTTGGGCTACCGGGTGCTCGGCGTCTGCGCCAATGCGGACGACGCGGTGCGGCGGGCGGGGGCGGATCGGCCGGATCTGGTGTTGATGGACATTCATCTGGATGGCGACGTGCCGGGCACCGAGGCGGCGCGCGTGATACGCGAGCGTTTCCAGATCCCGTCCATCTTCCTGACAGCCTACGCCGAGGACGATATGCTGCGCAACGCGGAAGGCAGCGCGCCCTATGGCTATCTGCTCAAGCCTTACCAGCTGCGGGAGCTGAACGCCTCGGTGCGCATGGGGCTGGCGCGGCGCAGGGCGGAGGTGGAGGAGCAGCGTCAGCGCCGTCGCTTGCGCATGGCGGTGGAGGCGGCCCGGCTGGGGGTGTGGGAATGGGGCGGCCGGCGCGGCGAGATGGCGTGGGAGCAGGAATTTCTGGACGCGTTCCCGTTCGCCGTCGCCGAGGACGGGCTACCCGGTTTGCTCGGCATGGCCGAGGCCGACGCCGCCGAGTTGACGCGGATCTTGGAGTCCGAGCGGGTCTTGCAGAAAACAGTGAAGCTGGACGCGGAGGGCGCGGAGCGCTGGCTTGAGCTGTGCGGGCGCAATTTCGCCGCGCAGGGCGAGCCGGCGCGTTGGGTGGGGGTGGCGCGAGACGTGACCGACGCGCATTTGAGCGAGGCCAGCCTGCGGCAAGCCAGCGTGGTGTTTCAGGCCAGCGCGGAGGGGATTCTGGTATTGGATCATCGGCGTTGCATCGTGTCGGCGAACGAGTCCTTTTACCGATTGACGGGCTTGAGCGCGGAAGAATCGTTGGGCAGCGATCCGGACGATTGCCTGCATGTGGAGCCGCATGGCGAGAGTTTTTACCGCCGGCTGGAGGGGGAGCGGCATTTCTGGCAGGGCGAGGTGGTGTGTCGCCGCCGGGGTGAAACCTTTCCTTGCTGGCAGCATGCGTCGGTGGTGCGGGACGGGGAGGGGGCGGTCAGTCATTACGTGCTGGCCATCTCCGATATTTCGGCGATACGCGCGGCGGAAGCGCATATTCATTTCCTGGCCTACCATGATCAACTGACCGGTTTGGGCAATCGCCATTTTCTGCAGGTGGAACTGGATAAGGAGATTGCCAGGGCCAAGCGCCGCAATGAGCGCATCGCGCTCTTGTTCATCGATCTGGACGGCTTCAAGGCGGTGAACGACGGCTGGGGGCACGAGGCGGGCGACGCGCTGCTGGTGGCGATGGCCGAGCGTCTGCGTCAGCATGTGCGCGGCGAGGATTTGGTGGTGCGCCTGGGCGGGGACGAGTTTCTGGTGGTGGCGCCGGGCTTGGATCGCGGAGAGTCCTGCAGCGTGATGGTGGGTCGGCTCTTGACGGTGTTGGCGCAGCCGGTGGCTTTGGGGGGCGATGAGTGCGCGGTGTCGGCCAGTATCGGGGTGGCGTTCTTTCCGGAAAACGGCGGCGATCTGGGTGGTCTGCTGCATGCGGCCGACCGGGCGATGTACCAGGCCAAGAGGGCGGGTAAGAACGAATTCAGGATGGCGACGGAATAAAATCCGCGCGGGAAAGAATAAAAGCCGAAATCGCGAGATTTCGGCTTTTATATTTGGTGGAGATAAGCGGGATCGAACCGCTGACCTCTTGCATGCCATGCAAGCGCTCTCCCAGCTGAGCTATACCCCCGGTATTGCTGGCGTCCCCACGGGGATTCGAACCCCGGTTACCGCCGTGAAAGGGCGATGTCCTAGGCCTCTAGACGATGGGGACTGAATTGTGGTGGAGATAAGCGGGATCGAACCGCTGACCTCTTGCATGCCATGCAAGCGCTC
>NZ_JBMDIQ010000060.1:0-2589 GCF_057808735.1 Chromobacterium sp. FG89
CTGGCTTGCTTGCTACTGGCTTGCTTGCTACTGGCTTGCTTGCTACTGGCTTGCTTGCTACTGGCTTGCTCTCCGCCGACGCGCTCGCGGCGGACGGACTCGCCACAGGCTTGTTGACCGCAGGCTTCGACACCGGCGATTGAGCCCCCCCTCTGCTTCGTCCCTTGGGCGCCGCTGGCAATGCCGGCGGTTTTGCCTCTACAGGCTTAGGCTCGGCAGCCCGGCGCGCCCCCCCCTGGCGCGCGCCGGCGCTACGCGCGGGCACTGGCCTGGCGGTTTGCAGGTCGCCTTCCTTGACCAGCGCGAAGTCGACTTGAGCGCTTTCCAGATTGGCGCTCATCACCTTCACGGTCAGCGTATCGCCCAAGCGGTATTGCATGCCGCTCTTCTCTCCGACAATCGCCTGGACGTCCTTTTTGAAGTGGAAGTAGTCCTTGCCCAGTTCGGAGATATGCACCAGGCCTTCGACATACACCTCATCCAGCAACACGAATACGCCGAAGCTGGTCACCGCGCAGATCTTGCCCTTGAAGATCTCGCCTACCTTGTCCCGCATATAGTAGGTTTTCAGCCAGGACTCGACGTCGCGGCTGGCGTCGTCCGCCCGGCGCTCGGTCATAGAGCAGTGCACGCCCAATTGCGCCCATTTGCCCGGCTTGTATTTGCCGCCTTTGAGCACCGCCTTGATCGAACGGTGCACCAACAAGTCCGGGTAACGGCGAATCGGCGAAGTGAAGTGCGCGTAAGCCTCGTAAGCCAAGCCGAAGTGACCGTTATTGTCCGGGGTATAAACCGCTTGCTGCATGGAACGCAGCAACATGGTTTGCAACACCGGCGCATCGGGCCGCCCATGAATTTGTTCCGCCAGTTTGGCGTAGTCCTTGGCCGTGGGCTTTTCCCCGCCGCCCAGGCTCAAACCGACCAGGCGCAGGTAGTTGCGCAGATTCTCCAGCTTCTCCTCGGTCGGGCCTTCATGCACCCGATACAAAGCCTTGTGCCCGTTCTGCTCCAGAAAATCTGCCGCGCAGACGTTGGCCGCCAGCATGCATTCCTCAATCAGGCGATGGGCATCGTTGCGCACCACTGGCACAATGCGCTCGATCTTGCCCGCGTCGTTGAAGATCATCTGAGTCTCCACCGAGTCGAACTCGATCGCCCCGCGCTGACTACGCGCGGCCAGCAGCACTTTGAACAAAGAGTACAGGGTCTGGATCTGCGGCAACAGCGGGCTGTCGCTGCCTTTCTGGATCCAGTCCCAAACCTGGGTATAGGTCAGCCTGGCCTTGGACAGCATCACCGCCGGATAGAACTGGTAGCGCTTGACCACGCCCTTGGCGTTGATCTGCATATCGCAGACCATACACATACGCTCCACATCCGGGTTCAAAGAGCAGATGCCGTTGGACAAGGCTTCCGGCAGCATGGGAATGACACGGCGCGGGAAGTAGACCGAAGTGCCCCGATTGAGCGCCTCCTGATCCAAGGCGTCGCCCGGCTCCACATAGAAGCTGACGTCGGCAATCGCCACCACCAGGCGGAAGCCCTTGCCCTGCTTCTCCGCATACACGGCGTCATCGAAGTCGCGCGCGGTTTCGCCGTCTATCGTCACCAGGGGCAAATCGCGCAGGTCGACGCGATCCTTGGTCCAGTCTTTCTTGCGAACCTTCTTCGGCGTCGCCTTGGCCTGAGCCAGCACCGCCTCCGGGAATTGGTGAGGCAGGTCGTGCTTGCGCAGCGCGATCTCGATCTCCATGCCGGGGTCGGCATAGTTGCCCAGCACTTCCACCACCTGGCCGACAGGCTGACGATAGGCGTCCGGGTGTTGGAGGATTTCCACCATCACCACCTGACCGTCCTTGGCCCCCGCCTCGCCGCCCGGCTCAATCAGTATGTCGTGATTGATGCGACGGTCTTCCGCCGTCACCACCCACACGCCCCGAACCCGGTTGATGCGGCCAACCAGCCGCGTCACCACATGGTCCAGCACCTCAACAATCTTGCCTTCCTGGCGGCCTCGACGATCGACGCCGGACGGACGGACCATCACCCGATCGCCATGCATCGCTTTTTTCATTTCCCGCTCAGGCAGGAAAATATCGCCGCCCTGGCCTTCGCCTTCATCCGGGATGGCAAAACCGTAGCCATCGCGATGACCGGATACTTTGCACTTGATCAGGTCCAGCTTTTGGGCAACGCAAACCGCGCCTTTGCGATTGATGATGATTTCGCCGTCACGCTCCATTGCCCGCAATCGACGCTCGAAATAAATAGATTCGGCCCGCGCAATCGACAACATGCGCGCTAATTCGTCAGGAAACAGCGGCACCCCCTGCTCGGCCAGAATTTTTAAAACGAACTCTCGGCTCGGCAAGGGATTGGAATATTTAAGTTTTTCCCGTTCCAGGAAGGGGTCCTGTTCGCGGAGGGACAGGGTCTTTTGTTTTTTTTGTGTTCTAGCCATTGACACCCTCAAGAATATGTCTATAATTCGCATCTCGTTGCAGAGATGCAGCGAAATAATACAGCAAAGCGAAGCCCAGGTGGCGGAATTGGTAGACGCACTAGGTTCAGGTCCTAGCGCCCGCAAGG
>NZ_JBMDIQ010000061.1:0-2205 GCF_057808735.1 Chromobacterium sp. FG89
AATCGCTGCGGCGGCCGATTTCGTCGACGCTGACACGCAGATTGCCGAACACGTCATAGCCCAGTTGCTTGACGCCGCCGTCGGCGTGCGCCTCGCCGCCGCTCTTGCCCTGGCCCCGTTCGCCGCCAGCCAGCCAGCTTTGGCGGTTGAGCTGGCCGTTGGCGTCGACGGTGGCCACCAGATTGCCCAGCGCGTCGTAGCGGTACAGGGTGCGCACCGGCGGCGGGGCCTTGTCGCCGGCCGCGACGATCACGGTTTGCGGGTCTTGCTTGGCCAGCAGTTGGCCGAAGGCGCTGTACTCGAAGGTGGTGATGTTGCCGCGGCCGTCGGTTTCGCTGCTCACTTCGCCGAAGGCGTTGTACTGCTGGCGGCGGATGATGTTGTGCTCGCTCTGGCTGGTGCCGGTGATCACCCAGTTGAGGCGGGCGCTGTCGACGCCGCTGTGGCGGCGCAGATAGCCGCTGACGTCCAGCGCCGCGCCGTCGGCGCCGGTCAGCAAGGCGCCCTGGGCGTCGGCCAGCTGGTAGCGGTACTCGTAGTCGCCGGCGGCCAGCGCGTCGGCGTTCAAAGCGAACTGGCCCTGGGCGTTGCGGCTCAGCGCCGCCTGGGTCCAGGCGCCCTGGCTGCCCTTGCTCCGGTAGGACAGCAAGAGCTGGGCGGCCTGGGTCTGCGGCGGATTGAAGCTGACCATCAGCGGCAGCGTCAGGCCCTTGGTATTGACGCTGACGGCGCCGCCGCCCAGCGTCAGTTGGCCGCCGGCGCGATTGAGCATCAGGCCATTGGCGTCGAACAGCTGGTATTCGAAGTCGTAGACCGTCGGCGCGCTCAGGCCCTTGGCCAGCGCGCTGCTGTCCCAGTCCCATTCGCCGTTGGCGGCACGACTCAGCGGCGCTTCGGCCCAGGCGCCGCCGGCAGTACGATAGCGGATCAGGCCGCGGGTAGCCGCCGCCGGCTGATTGCCGCCGATGTGAACGATCTGCGGCTGGTCGCGCCAGGCGACCGGTTGGGTGACGGAAGCCGCTTCGCCCGGACGGAAGGCGCCGACCACCGCGCCCAGCGATTGGCCGTTGGCGTCGAGACGCTCGAGCTCATACTCCCAGGTCTGCCCGGCGGCCAGGCCGTAGTTGGACGGCAGGAACTGGAACCAGCCCTTAAAGCCGGTGGCGGCCAGCACCTGGCTGGCTCCCCACTCGCCGCCCGGGGTGCGGAAACGCAACCGCGAGGACACCGCGGCCTCGCCGAGATTAGTCAGATTGACCCAGCCGGTGTTGTACATGAAGGCGCTGTCGACGGCGGCCTCGCTCTGGGAGATGGTGGGCGCGCTGTCGTTGAGGTTCATCGTGCCCTGGCGGGTGTTGAGCACCTTGCCGGCGGCGTCCATGGCGACGTAGCGGAATTCGTAGGCTTGGCGCGCCATGCCGGACCAGTCGAGGGCGAATTGGCCGGGTACTACATTGCCGTTGACCTTGAGTTGCGGCACATAGACATACTGCCAGCCGGCATTGCTGCCCGCCGGGCGGGTGTAGAGCAACATCTGGGTGGCGGAAGTGGGTTGGGCTTGGAAGTGAATTTTTTGAGCACCAGAAACCCCTCCTCCCGAAATAAGCCTCGGAGGGATACCTACATCTCCATAGGAAAAATCATCATTACTCCCCACGCCAGGCAAAGATGTAAAATCAAACGCTTGCGTGTTAAATCTTGTAATTTCCTTTTTCACACCACCTTGCTGCTTTAAGAGCCGAATAGACATCGCCTTAATTGTAGGCCCTCTCTCAGAGTCACCATTCCCTCGAAACTCATAATTAAATTTAATTACTTTTCCTTTATCAAGCGAGCTAACAGCAAAAGACTTTTGATATATCAAGCCATCAACCACAATTTCAAAAGGACCATCACCATACTCAGGCAATACACCTGGCAAAGTAACTGTTATTTCTATACCATTTGACCAGTAACCTCGGATTGCTTCTTTCCAGCCAGGGGCTTCATCCCACCATGAGAGCCCCAGCACCTTAATATCTGCAGTCGCGGAACCTGCTCTGCCAATATCAACAGCTCCCCCCGCCAGCGGATTCTTCTCCACCGCCACGCCAGGCGCCTTCGTAGACCCCGCCGTCACCACCCCGCCGCTGCCCTCCTGCGGCACCGCACTCACCCAGCGCTCCGCCTGCACCAAGGCCTGGTCCCGCGCGTTCACCATCTTCG
>NZ_JBMDIQ010000062.1:0-2184 GCF_057808735.1 Chromobacterium sp. FG89
TTCAACGAACGATCAACGAGACCCTCAACGAAACGGCAGACCATCACCTTCACCTAAACCCACTACTACAGACACTAGCGTGTCTTCCGTAGTGAGAGAGACGCGCACACCTGGTCACAACCGCGGCGGCATCCCCGTTCCTGCAAACTTCTCCCCCGACAGGACTGGCCGCCTGAAAGCCGGGGAGCTCGGAATCGACAGCGACTTCGAAACGGATCGCTTCATCGCCTACCACCAAGCCGCGAAAACGCTCCGCGACGACGAAGCCGCATGGCAGGCCCAGTTCCGCAAGTGGTTGCTGGACCAGAGCCAGATGAACGCCGACCGGCAGCGCGTCACCGACGCCAAGGTACTGGCTGCGCAGAAGTCCACCACCAGCACCACCGCCAAGCAGGCCGCCCTCTGCTCAGCCCTCAGCCCACCACCGCGCGACCCATACCCGATCGAGCGAGAAATCCACGGAGAGGTGATCCAGCATGCACCCTGACCTGATCCTGAACGCCGCAGGCAGCATCCCGCTGCGCTGGGTGGATGAGATTTTCCGCCGGCTCTCCGGCCGATTCGGAGCCCAGTTCACGGAAAAATTCCGCAGCGGCATCATCGTCGATCAACGCACAGGCAAGGCCCCGAACCCGATCGACAGTATGGACTTCGCCGTTGACTCTGGCCTCGAGGAAGCGAAAAAGGTCTGGGCAGAAGAGCTTGGCCTGGCGCAGATCACGCCCGACCAGATCAAGCGCGGCCTGCTGGCCCACCATCAGTACCCGCCGAGCTGTGACGAGTTCATCCGTGGCTGCAAGGGCACTGACGGCGCCAGCCAAGACCCGGAAGCCCTGTTCTACCGCGCCCAGGCCGAGATGGGGAAACGCCGTGCACGCCAGCCGCAAAACTGGCCGAGCTCGTCGCTGTTCTGGGCTGCCGCGTCCCTTGGCAACGATCTGCTGCACAGCGACTACCGCAGCATGCGCGGCCGCTGGCTCGCCGCTCTGGATTCGAATCAGCACCACATTGGCGACATTCCCGATGTGAGCGACGACGTGGCCTTGCCGGCGCCGAAGATGACACGCGAAGAGGCCGAAGTGCAGATCGCACAGGTCAAGCGGGCAGCGCGAGTCATGCGCTTTCCGAGTGACAACGTGCGCAAGCTCGAATGGGCATACGCCATCGCGGACGAGACCGCGCGAGGCGTCTACAAGGGCGGGATGCATGGCAAGCGTATGGCGGCCGAAGCGATCCGAGACTCGCGCAAGCCTGTCCCCGAGTCCCTTGTGCCGTTCCTGACGAAAACCAACATGGAGGACGCGGCATGAAGTACGGCATTTGGGTTGGCCGCATCCCTGAGTCCCAGAAGACCGCATGGGCTTTCATGCCCTTCCGCGGCAGCCTGGCGCACCGCTGGATCAGATGCGGCGACGGATTGATTAAATCCTCCTGCGGGATGTTCGCCATGGAGACGCCTGCGGTCGGCTTGATCCAGGCGGAAGGTGCCGACAGGTGCAAGAACTGCGAGAGGAGAGCAAAGCCATGACCCCGATCCGCTTTACCGTCCCCGGCGCGCCAGTTGGAAAAGGGCGCCCCAAGGTCTCCACCCGCGGCGGCAAGTTTGCCCGGATGTACACGCCGGAGAAGACCGCGAGCTACGAGGGAATGGTCGCGCTTGCCGCCCAGCAAGCCATGGCCGGCCGCGCACCGCTCACCGGCCCCGCTGACGTCCGCATGCTGATCACGCTCCCGATCCCCGCGAGCTGGAGCAAGAAAAAACAGGCTGCCGCCCTCGCCGGCCAGGTGCTGCCCACCAAAAAGCCCGACGCCGACAACGTGGTCAAAGCGCTGTTCGACGGCATGAACGGCATCGTGTGGGCCGACGACGTCCAGGCCTGCGACATCGTCGTCCGTAAGCGCTATGGCGAGACGCCTGGGGTTGTCGTGCAGGTGCAGGAAATACAGGGCGCGCTGTTCGCCGCATGACCGTGATGACCAAACAAAACCAAAACGAAATCGAGGGCGATATGCAGTTCTCAACTATCCGCGCGCTGGTCGGCTGGGCGTTTCAGATCGAAACCGTCAGCATGGTGAAGGTGCAGAAATTCGGCGAGGACACATCGCCGGCGTTCGAGGGATTGACGCCCTGCGACCTGAAGGCGCAAAGCGCGATGGTGATGGCCAAGATCAACCGGCTGCCGC
>NZ_JBMDIQ010000063.1:0-1990 GCF_057808735.1 Chromobacterium sp. FG89
CAGCGCGTCGGTTTCGCGGATCAGCCGGCCGAGCAGGTCGTAGTCGCGGCGGGTGGTGTGGCCGCCCGCGTCGGTTTCGGCAATGCGATTGCCTTTGGCGTCCAGTTGATAGCGGGTGGTAGCGGCCAGCTTGCCGCCGTCGCCGCGGGTTTCCTGGATCAGGCGGCCGGCGGCGTCGTAGCTTTGGTGGGTGACTTGGTCGGCCGCGTCGGTCACCAATGCCGGCTTCCAGTCGCTGGGTCCCGAGGCGTCCAGCGCCAGTTCTTCAAACTGCGCCCGCGTCGCAAACAGCCAGGAGTTGTTCTCGCCCACCGCGGTATTGGTTTTGCGCAGCGTCGCCACGCCTCGCACCGCGCCGTCCGGCGCCACGCCGTCCGCCACCGTCCGCTTGTAACCCTTCAGCGCCGGACCGCCCGGCAAGTTGTCCGCCGGGGTGTTGCGATGCGCGCCCGTCTGCTCCGATGTGGCGCCCAGCGCCTGACCCGCCGCGTTGAACCACACGATGTGCACGCTCGTATTCGCCCGATGCGCGCCGGTGTACACCGAGAAGGCGTAGCGACGTCCGGCTTGCACCGGCACGCTTTGCACCAGTTCTTGGTAAGCGTCTTGCGGGTGGCGACCGGTCTGGTTCAAGTAGACGGTGTTCTCGCCGGCCAGGCCCTCTGCTATCCGCCAGTCGGCGTTCAGATTGCCGCCCACTTCGGCGTCGGCGTTCCACGCCTCATAACCCCAGTTCGCCACCTTGCCCGGCGCCGAGGCTTCGAACAGGCTGTTGCGCAGCAGGTTGGCCTGGGCGCGGTCTTGCAGGCTTTCCGCCGACAGCCCCATCTGCGCCAGGCTCTTGGCGTAGCGTAGGGTGTCGGTGACATTGCCCGCCGCGTCGTAGCGGCGCTCGGTCACATAGCCCTGCGCGTCGACGCTGAGGCTGGGTCGTCCGGCTGCGTCGTAGAAACTGCGGCTGTGCTGGTCGGCCGCATCGGCCACCAATGCCGGCTTCCAGTCGCTGGGTCCCGAGGCGTCCAGCGCCAGTTCTTCAAACTGCGCCCGCGTCGCAAACAGCCAGGAGTCGTTCTCGCCCACCGCGGTATTGGTCTTGCGCAGCGTCGCCACGCCTCGCACCGCGCCGTCCGGCGCCACGCCGTCCGCCACCGTCCGTTTGTAACCCTTCAGCGCCGGACCGCCCGGCAAGTTGTCCGCCGGGGTGTTGCGATGCGCGCCCGTCTGCTCCGATGTGGCGCCCAGCGCCTGACCCGCCGCGTTGAACCACACGATGTGCACGCTCGTATTCGCCCGATGCGCGCCGGTGTACACCGAGAAGGCGTAGCGACGTCCGGCTTGCACCGGCACGCTTTGTACCAGTTCCTGGTAAGCGTCTTGCGGATGGCGACCGGTCTGATGCAAGTAGACGGTGTTCTCGCCGGCCAGGCCCTCCGCTATCCGCCAGTCGGCGTTCAGATTGCCGCCCACTTCGGCGTCAGCGTTCCACGCGCCATAGCCCCAGTTCGCCACCTTGCCCGGCGCCGAGGCTTCGAACAGGCTGTTGTGCAGCAGGTTGGCCTGGGCGCGGTCTTGCAGGCGTTCCGCCGACAGCCCCATCTGCGCCAGGCTCTTGGCGTAGCGTATGGTGTCCGTCACCCGCCCCGCCGCGTCGTAACGCCGCTCGGTCACATAGCCTGCCTCATCGATGCTCAGGCTCGGACGGCCCGCCGCGTCGTACACCGTGCGCGTGCTCTGGTCTTTCTCATGGGTTATCAACCGCCCCGCCAGTTCAGCCGCCGTCAGCGTGGAGCTCAGGCCATACACCGATACCGGTGTCGCGTAGCGTCGGCTTTGCACCGCCTGCCCCGCCGCGTCGTACACCGTTTCCGTCATCAGACCTTGCACATTGAGGCTGTAACGCAAGCGGTCATTGTCGTCGTAGATGTAGTGGGCGGTTTTGCCCATCGCGTCGGTCTTGGACACCACATTGCCCTGGCCGTCGTATTGGTAC
>NZ_JBMDIQ010000064.1:0-1766 GCF_057808735.1 Chromobacterium sp. FG89
CTCACCCAGCGCTCCGCCTGCACCAAGGCCTGGTCCCGCGCGTTCACCATCTTCGGCTGTTTGGTCTGTACCCGTTGGTTGCGGCCGTCGTATTCGCTGATCGTCAACCGCAGCCCGCTGTCCGGCCGGTTGATCGCCGCCAGGATCTGATCACGGCTCAATTGCCTCAGGTCCACGCTGTCCGATTCGATCTGCAGCGTGGCGTTGCCGTTGGCGTCGTACAGGTAGGCGCGCGTCACCCCGCCTTCATTGCGACGAAACACCCGGCCGGCGCCGTCGTAGTCGGCGAACTCCTGCCACGCGCCCTGACCATCGGCGCTGGTGCGTTTGCCCACGATCTCGCCGTAGGTGTTGTAACGCGTTTCAAAGCGCATGCCGGTCGCCTGGTCGCGTCTTTCGGTCTGGCGGCCGGCCGCGTCGTAGCGGTAACCGGTCACGTCGTTGACTTCGCTGCCGTCGGCCTGACGTCGCGCCCGCTGGCTGCGGGTCAGCTGACCCGCGGCGTCGTAGTCGTAACGGATGCCATTACCCATCGCGTCGGTCTGGCTCAGTAGCCGGCCGCCGGCGCCGTATTGGTAGCGCACGATCTGGTCGTCGGCTTCGCTGGCCTCGTCCAGGCCGCGACGGATCTGGCGGCTGAGCTGGTCCAGGCCGTTGTATTCGCTGTCGCTGGTCGGCCGCACGCTGCGGCCTTCGTAGTCGGTATAGGCGGCGTCCTGACGTCGGGTTTCCCGGCCTTGCGCGTCGTAACGCCAGTCGGTGACCTGGCCGGCGGCGTCGGTCTTTTGCGTCACCTTGCCCAGCGCGTTGTACTGGTAGCGGGTGGTGGCGGTGACCACGTTCTGGCTTTGGCCGTCGGCGCTGGCTATCTGGACGCCGAGGCTGCGCTCGACGCTGATGCGGCCCATCCGGTCGTAGTCGGTTTCGCGCACGCGGTCGTCGGCGTGGGGCTTGAGTTGCTGACGCAGCGTGTCCAACGGGGTGGCGCTGTCGTAAGCGCCGCTCAGGGCGCTGGCGTAGCGGGTTTCGCGGATGGCCCGGCCGGCGGCGTCGTAGTCCCAGGCGATGACGTAGCCGGCGGCGTCGACGCTCAGCAGTTTGCGGCCGGCGCGGTCGTAGTAGTGACGTTGGCTGCCGCCGCGGGCGTCAATGCTTTCCATCAGGTTGCCGTTGGCGTCGTAGCGCTGGCGGCTGATCAGGTCTTGGGTCGCCACTGTGTACTGGCCGCTGGCCGCATCGCCCTGGCCGACGTTTTGCGCCGGCAGGCGGGTTTCGATCAGGCGGTTGTTGCCGTCGTAGACGTAGCGGGTTTCGCGAACGTCGGCATTCGCCGGCGCCGGCACGCCGCCGTCCGCCGGCAGGCCCACTGGGCTGGCGTAGACGCGCAGGACGAGGATGTTGCCCGCCGCGTCGTAGTCCCATTCGCGGAGCACGCCGTCGCCGTTGCGCTCCGCCACCTTGCGCCCCAGCGCGTCGTAGCGGCTGCGGGTGATCTTGCCGTTGGCGTCGGTGAATTCGATCTGCCGGCCGGCGGCGTCGTAGCGCCAGCTTTGGCTGGGGCTGACCGTGGCTTCGCCGCCGTCCAGGGTGTAGATCGGCAGCGCGTCGCTGGTCTGGCGGATCAGCCGGTTGTTGGCGTCGTATTGGTAGCGGGTGGTGCGCTGTTCCGGCTTGCCTTCGGCTTCCACTTGCAGCGTGCGGTTGCCGAAGCCGTCGTATTCGAAGCGTTTGACGATGCCCGACGGACTGATCTCTTTGAGTACCCG
>NZ_JBMDIQ010000066.1:0-1430 GCF_057808735.1 Chromobacterium sp. FG89
CCTGGCCGATGCGCGGGATGAATTGGTGGCCCCAGCCGGCGCCGGCGCTGGGCATGACCACGCGCAGCCAGCAGGAGGATTTGTCGTCGAGGTTAGCGCCTATGCTCGGGTGTTCTTCCGGCCGCTGCCAGTGGAATTGCACCTTGATGCGGCCGTGCTGGTCGGTGTGGACTTCTTCGCCCTGGGGGCCGACCACGGTGGCGGTCTGTACGCCGCGAGACTTGGGTTTGGCCAGTTCGGTATGAGCGTAGGCCGGGGTCAGCGGCACGCCGCGGCGTTGGGCGTCGAAGTCGGCGCGGAAGGGTTGGGCTTCCTTGCCATCCTGGAAGGCTTTGAGATCCGCCGGCAGGTTGTTACGCGCGCTTAAGGCTTGGCGGGTAACGACGAATTCGCGCTGTTCGCTGCTGTCGCCCTCGTGGGCCGGATGGTCGTCCAGGCGGAACCATTGGCCGGCGGCCAGGCCGCGCACCGAACCGCCGCCGCTGAATTGCTTGGCGTTCAGGTCATGCGCTTGCTGGCGCAGCTGGGCGTAATGGCTGAGCTGGTCGGCGTCGCCGGCGTAGTACAGCGATTGCGGGTCGTAGTCGTGCAAGGAGGATTGCAGCGCCTTGCCGTTCTGGCCCTGGTCGATGCGGCTGTCATCGCCGCTGTGCTGGGTCTGCACCGGCTGATAATCGAAGCTGGCCAAAGCCACCGCGCCGGGAACGATCTGGCGTTGGGCGTTCCACTCGGTCAGGCCGTCTTCGGCTTCGGTGGCGTCGCTGCGGTGGAAACGCACCCGCTCGACGCCGGCCGGCGGCAGGCTGTAAGGGTCGTCGAAGGCGACCAAGCGCACTTGTGGCGTGTCGCCGTCCAAATGGTCGAAACGCCAGGCGTAACCCTCTTCGTGCAACAGGCGCACGATGAAGTCGTAATCGCTCTCGCGGTACTGCAGACAGTAGCTACGCGGCGACGCCGGGCCGGTCTTGAAGTCCTGGGCCTGCACGCGGGCGAATACCGGATTGGCCTGCTGATGCTCGCTCAGAATCTGCGTGACGATGTCCGGCACCGACTGATCCTGGAACACCCGCGAGCTGACGCGGTGCCGCAACAGCGCGAACGGCGGCTCAATGGTCAGCTGATAACGGCTGAAACCGCCGTCCGAACCCAGGCACTCGGCCTTGGACACCACGCCGCAGCGCAGGCTCTCCGCGCCGGCGGCGTCGAGGATGCCGAGCCGGGCCGGCAGGCCGAGCAGGCTCTTGAGTTCGATCTTGCCGTCCGGAGACAGACAGGTGAGCTGGTAGGCGTAAGACCGGGACACGCCTTCTTCGCCGGCCAAGCTCAGCGGCAGCAATTGCTCGGCCGCCACGCTGCCGTCGCCCAGGCTGAGGGTGAGCAGGCGCTGGTCCTGGTTGAAGGCGGAGGCGAAGCTGGCGAGCAGGGTGCTG
>NZ_JBMDIQ010000067.1:0-962 GCF_057808735.1 Chromobacterium sp. FG89
GTCTTCGGCGACGACATCGACGCCTACGTCCGCACCGGCCGCGATCCCGCCCAGCCGCCCCAGGGCGGCGTCAAGCTCAAGCTCCGCCCCCAGGCCGGCATGGCCGACAACGAAGAAACCCTGAGCCGTTTCGAACTGGCCGCCCAGCCCATCCGCGCCCGCCTCCAGCGCAAGGACTACAACTACCGCGACGCCAACCAGCCGCTGCTGGCCGAAGGCGGCCCGCCGGCCAACACCCCCGGCGCCCGCGGCGTCGATTACCAGTGGGGCGAACACTACAAAGACCCGGAGCAGGGACAGCGCGCGGTGCTGATCGCCCAGCAGCGCGAGCATTGCCGCCAGTGGATCGCCGCCGGCGACGGCAACTGCCTGCAAGCCTTCGCCCCCGGCCAGATCTTCAAGCACGACGGCCCGGCGCTGGCTCCGGCCCCGGACGGCTGGCTGCTGGTCTCGGTCCAACACCAGGGCGGCCGCCGCGACGCCTACCGCAACGCCTTCACCGCCACCCCCGCCGACCGGCCCTATCGCCAGGAACGACTAACCCCGGTGCCGCGCCTCCCCGGCGCGCTGCCGTCCCGCGTCGTCGCCCCGGAAAAAACCTATTACGGCGCCATCGACCTGCAAGGCCGCTATTGCGTGCGCCTGCCTTTCGATCTGGACGAATGGTCGCCCGGCGGCGACAGCCGCCCGCTGCGGCTGGCCCGGCCTTACGCCGGCCCGGAATACGGCCTGCACTTCCCGCTGCACCCAGGCACCGAGGTGCTGGTCAGCTTTGTGCTGGGCGATGTGGACCGGCCCTATATCAGCGGCTGCCTGCACAACTCCGAACTCAGCGACAGCAACCCCGGCGCGCACTGGGACAGCCGCAACCTGATCCGCACCTGGGCCAACAACAAGCTGCGGCTGGAAGACCGCAAGGGCCAGGAGCACATCAAGCTGGCCACCGAGTTCGACAAGAGCCA
>NZ_JBMDIQ010000068.1:0-936 GCF_057808735.1 Chromobacterium sp. FG89
CGAAGATGGTGAACGCGCGGGACCAGGCCTTGGTGCAGGCGGAGCGCTGGGTGAGCGCGGTGCCGCAGGAGGGCAGCGGCGGAGTGGTGACGGCGGGGTCTTCGAAGGCGCCGGGCGTGGCGGTGGAGAAGAATCCGTTGGTGGGGGGGGCGGTTGGAGTAGGTGTTGGTGGAAATAAAGTAACAATTACGTCGGCTTCATTTTTTGGGGTGCATGACAAGCCTTACTACATTGAAAATACTTTCACTGGTAATGTAAGAGTGGCAGGTGGGTTCTTAGTTAAGTTTAACCTGGATAGAGAGTTTCCTGAGTTAGGAAGTGGGCGGTTTCATATTCGCCTGAAAGCACGAGAAAAACCAACGATATATGCTCCTGGTTCGACCCCACCTGAACTAGTTTGGAGCGGGGAGGGTTTTTCTGAAGGAAGTGGTAAGTCGTTTTTTGCGTACGTTAATATGCAGAAGTTGAATGGAGTTGAGTTTACTCTTGCTGGTTTAGGTTTTTTTGATATTGCATATGCATTTTCGGTTGGTTTTGAAATTTATAAGCAGACCGAGGCTGGCGATGTTTTTATTTCCAGTTTTGAAAGTAGTAGGGATGTATATAATGAGATGTCAACTGCAAAAGCTGATGCAGTCGATATAAAAAAAGCAACATGGCTGGGTGGCCGTGTGGATGCACAAAAAATCCATTTCCAAGCCCAACCTACCTCCGCTACACGGATGTATCTATATACTCGCCCGGCTGGCAGCAATGCCGGTTGGCAGTATGTCGAAGTGCCACGCATGCAGAGTAACGGCCGGGATATGGAGGGGTGGTTCGCCCTCGACTGGTCCGGCATGGCGCGCCAAGCGTACGAATTCCGCTACGTCGCCATGGATGCCGCCGGCAAGGTGCTCAACACCCGCCAGGGCACGATGAACCTCAACGACAGCG
>NZ_JBMDIQ010000069.1:0-869 GCF_057808735.1 Chromobacterium sp. FG89
CTGGGTGAGTGCGGTGCCGCAGGAGGGCAGCGGCGGGGTGGTGACGGCGGGGTCTTCGAAGGCGCCGGGCGTGGCGGTGGAGAAGAACCCGCTGGCGGGGGGGGCGGTGGGCGTCGGCCGCTATGGAGAGAGCAATGGTGTAGTGAATTTAAAGGTGACTCGGGATTCTGTATTTCCAAGTGATTCAGAATCTTTACCCTTTCAAGCATATTATTCTGATTTGATTAATATTTCAGGTGTCATACCCTTGCAACAAGGCATTTATCTAGGGGGGCCAGTCAAGGTGAAGCTTACCAAACATCCTGCTGGTAGTTGGGATACTGCTCAATATGCTGAAGTAAGCTTAACGTCTGAAAACGCTCGTAACTTTAATATTAATTTACCAATAGCTGGTGGGTATGGCCGGACTCCTTGGTATGATCAGTATAATCTTCAAAATACTATGCAAATTTATGAAATTGCATACAGATTAGAAATCGTTCAGCAAACCGCGAGTGGCGAAATAGTACTATTCTCATCTGAAAAAACCTCCAGTGCTGAAAGCGATAATTTTTCCGCGCCACTACCCAAATCTACTCTCCATTTTGGAGGCCAATCTAACGATGCTGCTCAACTGGTACTCTACACCCGTCGTGCAGGCAGTAATGCTGGCTGGGAGTATGTGTACGCTCCGCATTTAAAATCTGGACAGTTTGCCTTCGACTGGTCAGGGATGGCGCGCGGTAAGTACGAATTCCGCTACGTTGCCATGGACGCCGCTGGCAAGGTGCTCAACACCCGCCAGGGCAGCCTTAGTATCAATGATAACGGCCCGACCATCTCCCAGAGCGAGGCCGCCGTCGACAGCGCCTTCATGTACAACACCGGCT